>JBFEUB010000119.1:0-10950 GCA_041547605.1 Desulfobacteria bacterium | reverse complement strand
CACCTCATTCGGGGGAAGGTCTTGATTGCGGGTCCTGTCCGGGCTGGTTTGAGATATCTCCCAGTTCTGGCAATTGAGGCAGTGGAAATTGCACCCAGCCACTGCAAGAGAGAAGGACTTGGTCCCGGGATAGAAATGTTGAAGGGGTTTTTTCTCTACGGGATCCACATTGACCACGCACGGGTTGGCGTAGGAGATGGTGTGGAGTTTCCCCTCTATGTTTACCTTGGTTCGACATCTTCCCCGTTTGTCAGGAACGATGACACATTCGTGCGGGCAGGTGCCGCATTGCACTACGCCGTCAGCCAGCGCCTTATAGAAATAAGCTTCCTTAACGTGGGGGTCTGTTGCCGAGAACTTCTTTGCCGCCCATGCAAAATCCAAGGGAAACAGTGCAGCACTGCATGCGGCACAAAAAGTGGTTCTGACGAAATCTCTGCGTGATATTGCCATATGGATCTTATCCACGGTTCAGGCTTGCTTGACCGGCTCGCTCCCGGCAAGCCCCGTCCTTTAGGGCACGAAGGCTTCACTTAAGTTTGTTTCGAAATAACAAGCGCATTGAGGCCCAAACTCAGCCCTTTGAGGGCTGCTACCGAGATCAACACCCCTAATATTCCTATTTTAGGTAGAAAAACCAGTCCTGTCAACATGGTCCCACAAGCTGCACCGGCCAAGTCTGAAACATAGAGCCGACCGGTGATCTCCGCATCAACACCACGGGACATTCGGGATACTGCCGAAAACTGGCAACCTCCTGCAAAAGCCACCAGAAACAGCAACCCCGGAATGACCCCATACTGCATCAAAAACAAAGGGACATGCCCTTTTAGGTGAGCTCCAACAATCGCTCCAACAGCAGCCATCACTGCAAAACAGACCAGGCTGGCATCGCAGGCCAGCATCTGCCAAGAGGCTGTCCTATGTAACCTTCCGGATATGAAGGCTCCCAGGGCAGAGCCTATCATGTAAAGGGTTATAAAGAGACAAATCCTCAGATATACATACCCATATATCACCTGAAAAAGCAGAAGAAGCGACAGCTCAAAAGCCATGCCAGCATACCCGGAAGTTGCAATGGTAAAACGCAAACGGTCTCTGCGGCATGCCACAACCGCCAATCCAAGCATGGCGATGACAATCGCGTAGAGGATCCACTTCCGACCCCCGGATTTCTTCAGCCATAGATCAATCAGATGGCCGAAGGCCAATGGGGAAAGGTCCCTGTTTGACGGGACCTCTACCTCGGAAAGGAGCCGTCTCAGCATGTCCATGCGCAATGGATCTGCCATGCTGGGCAGCTCGTAGTCCACCAAGCGTTTGGTCATGATTTGGCGCTCGGCCAGCACACCAGCGACATTGGGATCCAAAGGAGCATCCGATGCCAGGTAATAATGGGTCATTCCGGGGAAGACCAAAACATGTTTGAAGATCCTTTTCAGGGCAGCATACACCGAACGATTCAGAGCCAACCCTTTCTCTTCAAGGTAATTCTCCGAACCAATCAGCGTGAAGGAGAGGACGCCATCTCTGTTGAGGATCGATTTTGCCTCATCAAAAAACTCCTGGGTGTAAAAGCGGTTGAGTTGGGCATTTTCAGGGTCAGGCAAGTCCACAATAATGACGTCATAGGTCATGGGGGTTTTCTTCACAAAGAGGCGACCGTCCCCAACATGGACGTGTATAAAAGAACGGGCAAGGCTCTCGTAAATGAGTTTGTCCAGGTTCAGGATAGCGGGATCCAGCTCTACATAGTCTATACGCTCTGGATCGTGCCTGGAAATCTCCTCGAGTGTGCCGAAGACGCCCCCCGCAATCAGAAGGACGCTTGCCCTCTCCCTGACCTGACAGAGTGGCAGATGGGCAATAGTCTCCATGTCAAGATCGCCGGTTGAAAACAGCGGAATGGCGTCCTGGAGGACGTTCAGCTGTTTGCCGGTTTTCGAGATAGTGAGTTGAGCAAAAGGGGTGTTCTTGTTCAAAATCATTTCCTGGCCAGGGAAGCGCCAAGAGAGGGCGCGCACATCAAAAGGCCTCGCTGCCAGCATGACGAGCCCCAAGGACCCGAGAATGGGCAGTACCCTGTATGAAACCATGAAAGAGGCGGCAAACAGATTCAGGAGTCCCAAAACAATGAAGCTGTCCCAGTGGGAAAGCCAGTAGACAAGGACAAGGCTAAAGAGCAGGCCGCCCCCAATATCTCCCAACGTGTCCAATACATAAACCTTGCTTGTGGTATCTCTTTCCTGCAGTAGGGACCCTGCCAGGGGTATCATGGCACCACCCACAAGGCAGTATGGGATGAGCATAACGGTACTGCCGCCAATAGCCGAAGTCAGGCCTAACATCTCACCCCGGATCCAAAGGAGCGGCAGTGCTCGTAAGGCAGCAATTTGGGCAAAGGGCAGGATAGCTATGAGGAGATGGCCGAGAAACAGAGTCCTTTCAGGCTTCCCCTTCCTGGCGAGTGGCACCCCAAGGGCACTCCCAAGGCCAGTGAAGAGGAGCCAAATGCCGAGTACGATCCCTATAACCAGTTCATTCCCCCCGAAGGAGGACATGACCTCACGGATCATGACAAGCTGAACCGATACAGAGGAAATGCCCAGGGCCAACAGGCAAATCCAAAACCTTCTCTTCCTCATCGATCCTCTGCGTTTTTGTCCTACCGGACAAGTCTAATGCCGGACTCTTCCAAGGCCTTTATAGGCTGAAGATGACCAAAAAGTTTTCTTGTATCAACTACCGGCAAGCTTGTTGAACACGTCATATTACGCGTGGGATGCATTGACCGTCATGGATCTTTTCCCGACTTGAGCCTCGATCGTCTCGAAAGATAGCACTGTTTGCGGAGGGTATCATGGTCGTCCGGGAAGCTGCCGAGTCATCCCACGCCATGGGCCGTGCTGACCGGTTCGCTCCCCGCGCACGAAGTGCTGCCGTAACGCAGAACGTGCGTCCTGCTGTGCGGGCAGGCATCACCACTGCGGGCGAGGACTGATTCTGCTAATCGTGGGCCCGCTTGAAAACTTTGATTTCACTTAGCAGTCGTTCAGCCTTTGCCTTGGCTGACTCTGGAGCAATGCGCCTTTTCAGCGAGATGAGTTCCCTCTCCACCCGCTCAATTTCGCGCATCGCGGCTGTCACGTCGGCCGGGGCATCCAAACCAGTGATCGAAGCAGCTCGGCTCCCCTGTATGATCTCGTTGCGCGCCTTACGAAAAACCTTTTCCAACTGCTTCAATTCTTGTTCTTCCCCGGAGATAGACGAGGAAGGGATCAACGAAAGTTTTCCGGTCGTGTAGTAGTTATAGCCGACAAGGCCGGCTACACCGATGAGAATCAGCACAACAAGTTTTTTCATACTGTGTCTCCTTTATTGGGATAGCTTCTATTGTTTGGGCTCATAGTAAGAACAAAACCCCACCTCTCTTCACGAGAAATGGGGTTTTGGCATTTAGTTCATGGCAACCTTTTTTGTTAGGGTTGACAGGTTATATGCAAACAGGACAGTTTAACGCCATGCCCAGGGCCGTCTACGGCACCCTTCGGAACAGTGGGCGACTCTCCGTAACATGAACTTTTTCATCACGCTCACCTCCTCAATAGACACATAATAAGCATCAACGCATTTTTTTCAAGGTACACCGATTCTTTCCAAATTTCTAAGGAGAACTACCAATAAGCGGGGTTTTTTGTCAAGGATTCTGGGAAAGCAGCAGGCTGTTTGAGATCCCATGGACAGTTCAAAAAAAACAAAGTCATGGTTCACGTTGATCCTCCGATTGGCTGGAGGGGGTTCCTTTTTGCCCGTCTCTGTGGTACTCAGAAGGCGGGCAACTGACAAAGATCTCTGCTTTGTTTGTTGTAAAATATATTATGCTTCCATGAGTAGCTGCGCTTGGGAGATAGGCAAAATGCCCCGAACCCTCGGCTGTGGTTGTCTGTGGGTTCTGTCAGCCGTGTTTATCGGGTGAGGATGAACGATCATAGCGCCGAATCATAACGCCTAGAAAAACAAACATATCGGCTGGAGACCGGGTGAAAGAAATGTTTAAGGACAGAACAGATCCCCCGGAGTGCTTTGGTGATCTTGACACGGTTTTTCCAGTTGGCGAGGAAGGAATCCGCACGAGTCCGCCCGAATGCATGAAGTGCCCGCATGCCAAGTCGTGCCTGCAGGCAGCCATACGCAGTCCCGAAGGCCTGAAGCTACAGGAAGAAAAAGTAGATCAGGCCTATGAATATGGCCTTATCGGCAAGATCGAACGGTGGTCGAAAAAGAAGCTCATCCGCCAGGAGATAGAGGCTCTGACGTCCAGGGAGAAACGGAAATAGCAGGGACAAGGAGTGGCGGATCGAAGAGCCTTGCATATGGGCTAATCAGTATGGCGATACGATTATAAACACCGGCCACAAAAGGACAGTTATCAATATACGGGCTGTTGCCCAAACCGTTCTCTTCAATATGTTGCTCGTGTTACGCAGCTTTGTTGCCGCTAAAGGGACATCCTTTTTGCCGCAGGTCAATCCTCATCCTGCTCGTCAGTGGCAAATGGTATCGAACGTCACGAACCAGGCACACGTAACCGTTGCATACAAGCTGAGAAGCCTATTGTAAATGCCTCAGCCTATGTCGAATATGGTGCCGTTGAGGGGACCTGTCAGGCCATATCAGTGACCTGACCTCAAAAAAGATGTCCCTCCCTGGCGTTTCCGGGCATGTTGGCTATACAAGCTATTTGGGCAATAGCCAGTTCGCTTTCTAAAGAAGTTCGTGGAGCTTCTGTAGCAGGTCAGCGTATTCATCGCCACGGAAGCAGAACCGGAGTTCACTGAATCGCTCCCGGAGTGCTTTCACCTGGTCAGTTACGTTGGCATCCTTCATGATCACGTCATGGATGAGCGCTGCGAGCGCCCAGAAATCGTCTCCCTCCATACCAAAGCGCGTCATCTCCGACACACCCATCCGCAGAGCTCCGGCAGCAGTGAACCCTTCTTCATCTGTATTTGCCTGGTAGTTGCATATGATGTTGTTGGCTTCGAGCTGGCTGGCGATTTCTGGCCCGTGGCTGTATCCCACGTCCACCACGACCTGGTGAGTTTCAGTGAAGTCGATGGCTGGATCGCCGGCTACATTTAACCCTGCATCCCGTAATCCTCGAGCAAATGCCTTGGCATTGGCGACAACCTTGGCCTGGTATTCGTCCTTGAAGTGATTCATCTCATAGGTGGCCATGAGCAGCCCAACCACTGTGCCGAGGTGATGATTGGAAACGGACCCGGGGAAGGCACGACGCTGCAAGGCTTCCCAGAGCTCATATCGCTCTTCTTCCTCCTCAAAATTACTGCCAACCACACCACGTTGTGTGCCGAAGAACGTCTTGTGCGTCGATCCGGTTACCAGGTCGGCGCCCTCCACAAAGGGTTGCTGAAAGTGCGGGCCGATGAGTCCCAGCACGTGCGCCATGTCGTACATCACCAGCGCGTTAATGTTCTGCGAGTCAAGGAACTGGCGAACCTCGGCGACCGGCTCTTTGTGCAGAACCATACTCTTGCCGAAAATGATCAGCTCGGGCCGATACTCAGCAATCAGGTCCAGTGTGGCCGGCATATCGATCTTGTGACGGTTATCAGCCAGCACGGGGAAATTTATAATGGCCGGACGCTCCGTGTGCGGGTCTCGTGCCACGAAGTCCCTGAGCGCGCCCATTGGTTGGGAGCTGAGGTGACCACCTTTGCCAATATGGTTGTTCATGACTCGGCGGATTCGCCGCGGCTCTACCTTTCGATCGGCGCGATTTAGATAGTCCACTATGGCGCTAAAAACCGCCGTGTTAGCCATCTGTCCGCTGATAAGACGTAACTCGACATTGTCACAGCCGAGGAATTTTTGCATTTCCTCTTCCAACATGCGCTCGACTTCGCCGATAAAGGCGGTGCCTTGGTAATAGAAGATTTCCGCGTCATAGAACGCCTTGGCCTTCTTGTGTTCGGCGTACCGGAACGCCGGGTCCATGATAGACAGCATCCGGGCCATGGGTGAAGCTGTCATCTCCGACGGGATGAGGTTGATGCACTGCTGTTGTCGCCAGAGCGTGTTTTCGATCGTCTTTTCCAGCAGGCCTCGAACCTTTGCCGGTGTATTGCCGGTCGGCAATGCCTCTTCCGGCAATTCATGATCAAAAATGATCGGGCGCGCATACGGTGGGGCATCGCTTCGCATATGGTACTGGACCACGACCGCATTAACCGCTTTACCACGAATGTCTACAGTGAGCCTCTCGTCTTCCACGATGTCGCTGTCGATGTATCCGAGGCAAATGGATCGCAGATGGTGTTCGTCTGTCTGCGCAGAGGCCAATCCTTCGCCCTCTACGTCCCACATGGGGACCATCGTTCCGCTAGTAACGTAGCCGACGTGCTTGTCATCCTTGAATACCTTGGCCCCCTCACGGGCGATGCCTCGCCCTGCCACGGCGATCGGTTTTATCATCCGCGGCAAATCATGGATGAGAGAATAATCGCGGTAGACGATCTTCTTGAAAGCCTCATGCTGCTTTGTCAGCGCTGCACGACCCCAAAAATCTCCTTTTAGCGGCGAAAGGCTCACGGCGAACTTGGCCAAAGGGCAAGCGAATATGGGAATTTCCTTGCCGTCAGGGTCCAATCCCAATTCATGGCCGTAAAGCGGCAGGGCGGCTTCGAGCCGGAGCGTATCTCGCGCGCCGAGCCCGATCGGCGTGGCTCCTTTGGACAAGATGAGGTCCCACAGCATGGGACCGTCCTCTCGGTTGGCGAAGAGTTCAAAACACAATGGTTCCCCCGTGTAGCCGGTACGGGCAACCTTGACCGTGGCGCCTGAGATCGTCACGATGCTCACCGTGTTTCGCATGGGCTCAGGAAGAAGACCTGACCCGACAATGTCTTCCATGATCTCACGCGTCCTAGGCCCCTGGAGGGCAAGCATGGCGATCTCTTTGGTTTGGTCTGTTAGTTCGACGTCATCGAAGTCTTTCAGGAGTCCTTGGAAGTGATTCCAATCCTTTTCTCGGTTGGCCCCATTGACCACCAACAAATATTCCTCCTGCACAAAGCGATACAGATAGGCATCGTCAACCGCTCCGCCTGCTTCGTTTGGGATGAGTGTATACTGAGCCCCCATTTCTCTGATATCGAGTGCTTCAGCATTGTTGGTCAATACGTGTTGAAGAAAGTTCAGCGCTCCAGACCCTCGAACGATGAACCGGCCCATGTGGGAAACGTCAAAAAGACCAGCTCCTTTGCGCGTTAAGAGATGTTCCTCCACGATGCCGGTGGGGTAAAAAATGGGCATTTGCCAACCCGCAAATTCCACAATTTTGGCTCCTAGGGCAACGTGCTGGTCATAGAACACTGTCCTTTGGAGTTGGCTCATCATCAGCCTCCTTTCCTTACGAAGAGTGTACTTCGTATCAATCTCCAGGGGTTTCGTCAACTGAAGATGCTCATGCCAAGACACTGGCCAGGCTTGGCACAAGTTGGAGGCTGGTATTTGCATTCAGGTATGGTATATGATAGATGAAAAATTTTTCCGTTGCCGGGCAACCTCCCCCATACCGGAAGACTTTAACTTTGCCCTTCATGGGCCGGATCTGAAACGACTACCCGGTTACGGGGTATCGCCGGGGACAAACGTCTATCAACACATATTGCGGAGAGCAAGATATTGTTTGCAATAGATAATGCAAGAATTTGGTCATTGCGGGTTATCTCTTTTTGAGGTCAGGTCAAACCCGATCCAGCTTGTTAGGGGCAGAATGCATCGGGCGACACGAACCAGGCACACGTCAATTTGCCTTACAAGCTGAGGAGCAATTTGTAAATGGGTCCAGACCGTATGCAGAACATGGTGCCGTTGAGGCACCGGCTAGGCAATATTCAGTGACCGGACTTCAAAAAGAGATAACCCGTGATGACTGACAGATGCACGGCTACTTGGATGCAAAAAATTGGATGCAAAAAAGTAGACGCTCTCGGTAATATGTGACACACGGAAGATCAAGGTGGTTTGAGAAAAGGAGGAACAATCATGAAGGAAATCAGTGAACTGAACCTGCCTGATGATGTCCGATATGCAGATGATCATGAATGGGCCAGAATTGAGGGCGATAAGGTCAGGGTCGGCCTGGACGACTATGCCCAGGACCAGCTGGGAGACATTGTTTTCGTGGAGTTGCCGGAGGTGGGTGACACATTCGAACAGAGGGGGATATTCGCAACGGTAGAATCGGTCAAAGCTGTTTGTGAATGCTATTTGCCTGTTGGTGGGGAGATCATAGCCGTAAACTCTGCCCTTGAAGAATCGCCAGAACTCATAAATCAGAGTCCTTACGGCGATGGATGGTTGGTTGTTGTCAAGCCCAATAATCTGTCTGAAATGGACGCCCTCATGACCAATGAGGCGTGTTTGGAAAAACTGAAGAGTGAACACGAAAAATAGAATGATCTGGTGCTATGCCCACAGGAAAAGGCCTTGCGTCTTTAGCCCTGCGCCGGTTCATTAACGGCAGAAACATATAACAACCTAGCGCGAATAGCACCGCACAGATAGTTTCTTAGATATGAAACACTCCTGAAAGGAGCAGAGTAAATGCTTTACTTGCCTCATACGCGCGAAGATATTGCCGAAATGCTTGACGTGGTAGGGGTGAATGACCTCGACGGCTTATTCCTGACAGTCCCCGAGGATTACCGCTTCAAGGGGGATCTCAATGTTCCCGAGGCATTGACAGAATGGGAATTGAACGAACATATGAAGGCCCTCTCCGACCGCATAGCCGCATCTCCCGAGTACAAGGTCTTCTTGGGAGCGGGTAGCTATGAGCACTTTATTCCCGAGTCGGTGTCTTATCTTTTGAGTCGCTCCGAGTTTGTTACGTCTTATACCCCCTACCAGCCGGAAATGAGCCAGGGGACGCTCCAGGCAATATATGAGTATCAGACACTTGCCGCCCGGCTTCTGGGCATGGAAGTGGCAACCGCATCGCACTATGATGGTGCCGCGGCTCTGGCTGAAGCACTCTTGATGGCTGTCCGAATCACGAAACGAAGCAAAGTCGCCATTTCAAACCTGATCCATCCCTTGTATCGCCGCGTGGTTCAAACCTATTTTGCGCCCACCGGCTATGAAGTGATTCGACTGCCATATTTGGAAAACGGAGTAACGGATCTGGATAGGCTTGAGGGCGTGGATGATCTCGCAGCTGTCGCAATTCAGTCTCCCAATTTTTTCGGATGCATCGAGGACCTCGAGGCCGCCGGAAAAAAGAGCCATGATAAAGAGGCTCTTTTCATCGCCTCTTTCACAGAGGCTTTGGCTTACGGGCTACTGAAAAGTCCCGGCAGTCAGGGCGCGGACATTGTAGCCGGAGAAGGCCAGAGTCTCGGTATTCCCCGCTCATTTGGCGGACCGGGGCTTGGGATGCTGGCAAGCAGGAAACGGTTTATGCGCAGCTTGCCTGGCCGCCTAGTGGGCCAAACCAAAGACCTGGATGGAAAAAGAGGCTTTGTTCTGACCCTGGCGACCAGGGAACAGCATATTCGACGGGAGAAAGCAACTTCCAATATATGCACCAACAACAGCCTCTGTGCGCTGGCAGCTGCCATGTACATGGCCTCTGTGGGGGGCACCGGCATTCGAGAGCTTGCCCGTCTCAACTATGACAAGGCCGAGTATCTCAAGGGTGAACTGAAAAAAGCTGGATGCAACATAAGCTTTGACAGTCCCACATTCAATGAATTCGTCGTGGAAGTCCCATCCGGCTTTGAGACCACGCACAAGCGCCTTTTAGAGAAAAAGATCGTGGCAGGCGTTTCCTTGGCTCGCTACTATCCAGAGCTTGCCAATCACTACCTTTTTTGTGTGACGGAAACCAAGTCAAAGGACGATATGGACGCTCTAGTCGGGGGGATGTAATAACAGTTCAGGGGGCGGGGAACATCGCTTCTCTTTGGCATCCAATGCCTTTATCAGGTGTGCCGTTATCCTCAGCAGAAATGGCTGGATGCCTACGTTCAGCGATATTCCCTGCCCCTATGATGAACTAGTGTCGTGTCCCAGGAATAAGTTCTATTACTGATACCGGAGCCGAAAGCCTTTTCCGAGCGACATTGAGCTTTTTCGGAGCCGGACTTCAGCTGAGTGGAGCGTTAAGAATCATAAACTGTTTGAGGGCTTCGCCCGAGTTTTTATGATTTAGCGGAGCGAAGTTGATGTCCCGAAAATGCTCACGGAGCAAGGAAAATGGCTTTTTGGCGATTCCATATTCTTGGAACAAACTCCTGGGACACAACACTAGAGTAATTGTCACAAATATGTTCCGTTTGCTCCGAAGTCGTTGACGATTGCAAATAGTATTTTCAATCGTCATGCTCTAACGGAACGCCATGCTGAAAACTGTTATGTTATAGGGAGGTTACATCATGAAAGAATCTTTGGGTGGCACAGGCTTGGTACTCAATGAGCCGCTGCTCTGGGAAAAAGGGAAACAGGGACGATGCGGATTTTCCCTCCCTAGGCGCGACGTCGAATCCGCGCCTCTCAGCCCAGAACTTACAGGTGAAGGGCCTGATTTTCCGGATTTGAGCGAGGTTGACGTGGTCCGACATTATACTAGGCTATCGCAGTGGAATTTCGGGGTGGATACGGGCATGTACCCGTTGGGCTCATGCACGATGAAGTACAATCCGAAAGCCAACGAGAAATATGCAAGCCTTCCGGGTTTTACTGGTGCCCATCCCTTGATGCCAGCGAGTCTGTCCCAGGGGGCGCTCAGGATGATGTTCGAACTGGAGCAATACCTTGCTGAGATCACCGGTATGGACGCAACCACCCTCCAGCCTGCGGCTGGCGCACATGGAGAACTCACCGGAATGCTTCTTATCCATGCCTATCACAAAAAGAAGGGTG
>JBFEUB010000118.1:0-11095 GCA_041547605.1 Desulfobacteria bacterium | reverse complement strand
GTACGCTTGCCTGGCCTGATTCCCGGAATGTAACCTCCGTACTTCTTCATATTATCAGCCACATCAACCGGGTTGAATGTCACGGCAGTATAAAAATAACAGAAGAAGATGATAAAGCCGACATACACAAGGTTGTAAACGATTCCGCCGGGTGTCATGGCCTGGGCGACGCTTTGCATCCACGGAACCTTTATGAAATTGGCCACAGTGGCCGGAAACATAATGATAGAGGATGCAAAAATAGGTGGAATGACGCCCGATGTATTAATCCTGAGAGGCAGATGCGTGCTCTGGCCACCATACATCCTGCGGCCAACAATGCGTTTGGCGTATTGGACCGGGATTCTCCTCTGGCCCCGTTCCATAAATATGATAATGCCCACGACAACGACCATTAGCACAATAATCAGCAACACCAAAAAGGGGCCCATCTCACCAGTTCTCATCAAACGAAAGGTATTTGCAACGGCACTTGGCATACGTGCAACAATCCCTGCAAATATGATAAGGGATATTCCATTGCCAATGCCTCGCTCCGTTATCTGCTCCCCAAGCCACATAATAAAGGCCGTGCCTGCGGTCAGGGTGAGCACTGTCATGAATCGAAAGCTCCACCCGGGATAGGCAACCACTGGCGCCCCGCCGGGTGCGCTCATGCTCTCAAGCCCTATGCTGATACCGAAGCCCTGAATGATACTCAAAATGACTGTGCCGTAACGGGTATACTGCGTAATTTTTTTTCGCCCTGACTCACCCTCCTTGGATAGCCTGTCCAGATGAGGAACAGCCACGGTCAAAAGCTGCAATATGATCGAGGCGCTTATGTACGGCATGATCCCGAGAGCAAATACTGAAAGCCTTTCAAGGGCCCCACCCGAAAACATGTCAAAAAGCCCCAACAGCGTTCCTCGGGCGCGGGCGAAAAACGTGGCAAGGGCATCTCCGTCGATCCCGGGGGTTGGCACTGCACAGCCGATCCGATACACCATCAATAGAGCGAAGGTAATCAGAATCCGTCTTTTTAGCTCGGGAATCTTAAATATGTTTTGGAAACCGCCGACCATAGAACCTATTTCGCTCCCCTTACCACTGTTATCTCCACACTTCCTCCAACAGCCTCAAGCTTGGCCCGTGCCGACTTACTGCACCGGTCTACCCTCAGCACCAAGGGGTAGTCAATTGCACCGTGGCCCAGAAGTTTGACGCTATCTGAATGCCGTTTGACCAAGCCTGCATCCATCAGCGCAGCTTTGTCCACCACGGAACCTTTTTCAAACCGTTCCAGGTCACGTATGTTGATGATTGCAAATTCTTGTCTAAAGATATTGGTGAAACCCCGCTTGGGCAAGCGACGCTGCAGCGGCATCTGTCCGCCTTCATATCCAGGCCTTATGTTGCCTCCAGACCGGGCCTTTTGGCCTTTGGTTCCCCTGCCTGCAGTCTTGCCGTGCCCAGAACCCAGCCCACGGCCAAGCCGCTTTACAGCCTTGCGCGCCCCCTTCGGGGGTGACAGCTCATTGAGTTTCATCGGCTATTTCCTCTATGGCCAACATATGTGAGACTTTCCGAATCATTCCCTGCACCGTGGGCGTGTCTTTCAAAACAACCGTTTTATTCAACTTCCTTAATCCCAGACTCTGGATAACTCTGCGATGTTTCTCCGGCCTACCAATCATGCTCTTTTTTAATGTTATTTTCAGCACCCTAGACATGTAATCCTCAATTCTTGCGCGACAGATTACGACACTATATTTCAGCAGGATCCTTGCCACGCCTAGCCGCAATCGTCTCTCGGCTGCGCAATTGACCCAAACCCCTCAAGGTAGCCTTCACAACATTATGGGGGTTGTGGGATCCTATACATTTGGTCAGAACGTTCTGCACACCTGCAGCCTCCACCACGGCCCGGACTGCGCCGCCCGCAATAACCCCGGTACCTTCAGCCGCTGGTTTTAGTAAAACCAATCCGGCGCCATACTTCCCCATCACCTCATAGGGAATGGTCTGGTTAATCAGGGGGATTTCGATCATGTTCTTCTTGGCACGTTCAATTCCCTTACGAATGGCCACAGGAACCTCATTAGCCTTCCCCAAACCGCTTCCAACCTTACCACCACCGTCACCAACGACGACCACAGCACTAAAGCTAAAACGGCGACCTCCTTTGACCACTTTGGCCGTGCGACTTATATGAACCACCTTTTCTATGAGCTGGACTTCTTCTATCTCTGCGCCAACCAACAGCCTTCCTCCTTATTAAAAGTTGAGACCTTCTTCACGAGCTCCTGTAGCCATCGCCTGAACACGGCCATGATACGAGAAGCTGCTCCGATCAAATACGACCTTGGAAACTCCTTTTTCAATAGCCCTTCGCGCCAAAAGCCTTCCCACAAAATTTGCTGCCTCCACCTTGCTTTCAAACTTTGGATGCTCCCGTGCCTCCTTATCAAGTGTGGAAGCTGAGGCCACGGTATGACCCGTTGTATCCACCACAACCTGAGCGTAGATATGCCGTGCACTCCTGAACACACTCATCCGGGGCCTCTCCTGGGTCCCAAATATCTTTTTTCGCACACGCCTTTTTCTTTTGAGACCTGCCTGTTTTTTTAAAGATAAAGGACTCATACCTATTTTCCCGCTGATTTTCCCACCTTACGTTTAATTTGCTCTTCAATGTACTTAATGCCCTTACCCTTGTAAGGTTCAGGCCCCCTAAAGCTCCTGATGGTGGCTGCAGTTGCTCCCAGGAGCTCTTTATCCACCCCAGATAAAACGATCCTGTTCTTCTCAACAGAGGCCGATATGCCTGCAGGCAGTTTGTAGGTCACAGGATGGGAGAAACCCAGAGACAAGGTCAAGACATCCGACTTTAGGTCAACGCGATACCCTACACCGTTGACTTCGAGTACACGCTGGAAGCCCTGTGTGACCCCATCGATCATATTTGCGATCAGGGTTCGCGTAAGTCCTTGCATTGCTCTGGCCCGCTTCATCTTGCTCAACGGAATAACGTGAATGAGACCATCCTGCACACCGACATCCACATCCGTGTGGATGTCCCGAGACAACTCTCCTTTTGGCCCCTTTACCCTCAGCTGGCGGCTGTCATAGGCCACGTTGACATCATCTGGTATTGGAATTGGTCGTTTTCCCACTCGAGACATTGTTTAATCCCTTTTTTTTACCCTTCCCCACCTGGATAGGCTGTGTGTCGGCTTACCAGATACTGCAAAGTAGTTCACCGCCAACATTTGCCTTTCTCGCTTCATGATCAGCGAGAATGCCTTTTGACGTGGACAGAATGGCAGTCCCCATGCCATTTAGGATGAGAGGAATGTCCTTTTTCTGCACGTAAACCCGCTTGCCCGGCCTGCTCATGCGCCTGAGGCCGGTAATAACTCCCTGGTCAAGCTCGTCGTATTTCAGATAGATTCTGAGAATCCCGTGTTTTCGATCCTTGATGAGCTTAAAATTCTTAATGTAGCCTTCGTCTTTCAAGATCTTAGCCACACTGATCTTCATCTTGGACACCGGAATGTCCACCTTGCCATGCCTGGCAATATTGGCATTTCTGATACGTGTCAGCATATCAGATAAAGGATCTGTAACTGGCATCTCCTGTCTCCTTCACTTGGTTCTGAACTGCAACAGCGAGCGCATTCCCTGTAGCTTGCTACAGGGTTAGCGAGCGAATCTAAAAATGGTACCCTTCCTTACAGTCGCTGCGAAGCACTGCCGTCAGGCAGAACATTCCCTGCAGCTTGCTGCAGGAAGCTTCAATCGGTCGTCATTGGCCGCTTGTCATTTGTCGATGGCCACGTGTCATACGCAATGCATGATGACAACCCATGATGAAGATAAAATGACCAGTGACAAATGACTAGTGGCCAAGTGGTTACCAACTCGACTTGATGACTCCGGGCAGCTCTCCTTTTAGAGCCAGGGTTCTAAAACATATTCGACAGATGCCAAATTTTTTCATAAACGCCCGGGGTCGACCACATATAGGACATCTCGAGTACGCCCGTGTGCTGAACCGAGGTTCACGTTTTGCTCTCACCATCAAAGACTTCTTTGCCAAAAAATCCCCCTTTCTCAGTTCCTAAAGGGCATTCCCATCAACTGAAGCAGAGTCATCCCTTCCTCGTCAGTTCGGGCATTGGTTACAATGGTGACATTTAGTCCCTTGATCTTGTCGATCTTGTCATAATCTATTTCTGGAAATATGATATGCTCTTTAATCCCCAGAGAATAGCTCCCCCTGCCATCAAAGCCTTTCCGGGAAACCCCACGAAAGTCTCGCACCCTCGGCAAGGCGACATTCACCAGCCTGTTAAAGAAATCGTACATCCGCATCCCACGTAGTGTCACCTTACACCCTATGGGCATACCTGCCCGGAGTTTGAAAGCGGCGATCGACTTCCTGGCACGTGTGACAATAGGCTTTTGGCCAGCGATCAGACCTAGTTCTTGAACTGCCGAGTCGAGGACCTTGATATTTTGTATGGCCTCACCCAGGCCCATGTTCAACACAATCTTGATCAGTTTCGGGACCTGCATGACGTTCTTATACCCAAACTGATCCATCATTCTCGGGGTTATCTCATTGCTATACAGTGTCTTTAAGTGCAACATGGCTCCCTTTATGCTAACATTCGTTACGTGCGTTTCGACGCATGAGCAACCATTTTGCCTTCTCACAAACTAGGTGTCGATGATTTCCTCGCACTTCGTGCATACCCTGACCATCTTTCCATCTTCAAGGCGCTGCATCTTGATACGCACCGGATTTATGCATTTGTTACACATTAACATCACATTGGAGGCATGGATAGAAGCCTCTTTTTCTATGATTCCCCCTCGTCGGGTTTGTCCCCCGGGTCTGGTGTGACGCTTCACAAAATTCACATTCTCGATGATGACACGATTCTCGTCCCGAAGGATTTTCAGAACCTTGCCCATCTTACCTTTTTCCTTGCCCTTAATAACTTTGACCTTATCGTCTTTCCTAAGACGGCACTTTGCAGTCGGCATAGCTTCCCCTAGCGAGTCCGGGTGCGATTACAATACTTCCGGAGCCAACGAGATGATCTTCATAAACCTTTTTGCCCGGAGTTCCCTTGCCACAGGTCCAAAAATACGGGTGCCAATCGGCTCTCCCTGCTGATTGATGAGTACCGCGGAATTGTCGTCAAACTTTATGTAGGAACCATCTTGCCTGCGGAATCCATTCTTTGTACGTACCACGACGGCCCGCATGACATCCCCCTTCTTGACTTTGGCATTGGGTATGGCTTCCTTCACAGATACGATAATGGTATCTCCGATCCTTGCGTATCGGCGCCTAGAACCTCCGAGAACCTGAATGCAATACAACTTTTTGGCACCCGAGTTGTCGGCCACTTGTAACTTGGTTTCCGCCTGTATCATCGCCCTAATACCCCGTTAAAGAGCCTTCTCCACAACCTCTCGTACCCGCCAACGCTTGGTCTTACTCAGAGGTCTGGTTTCTACAATCATCACCTTGTCGCCTATCTGACATACATTCTGAGCATCGTGGGCCACGCATTTGCTGCGTCGCCTCACATACTTCTTGTACACAGGATCTTGTACGATTCTCTCTATGGACACCACGACCGTCTTATCCATTTTGTTGCTGACGACCGTGCCGATCTGCCTTTTTCTCAGTCCTCTATCTTTCATGTCCCAGCGGCACTCCTTTGGTCTCCATTCGTCGTTGGCTATTCGCTATGCAATTCGCGATTCGATGCCATTTGCCTTTCCTTCAGGACCGTCTTAATCCGGGCAATATCGCGTCTGGCTTGCCGCAACCTCGCTGCGTTTTCCAGCTGGTCCGTGGCGTGTTGGAATCTCAGATTGAACAGCTCTTGGGTCATATCTGTCAACTTATGCCCCAACTCCTCTATACTTAATTCCCTCAACTCGCTTGCCTTCATGAACGCTCACCTCGTATCACTAAGCGTGTCCTGAACGGGAGTTTGTGCGAAGCCAATCGCATGGCTTCTGTCGCCAGGTCGACACTGACCCCTTCCATCTCATAGAGTATCTTGCCAGGCTTGACCACGGCAACCCAGCCCTCGGGAGAACCTTTGCCCTTTCCCATCCTCGTTTCAGCAGGCTTCTTCGTAATCGGCTTGTCAGGGAAAACCCGGATCCAAATCTTTCCGCCACGTTTCACGTGACGGGTCATGGCAACACGCCCCGCTTCAATCTGTTGTGCTGTCATAAACCCACATTCGATCGCCTGAAGTCCATACTCGCCAAAGCTCAAACTGGACCCTCGGTACGAATGTCCTCTCATTCTACCCTTCTGTCGTTTCCGGTATTTGACCTTCTTAGGACTCAGCATAGCAGGATTCTCCTACATGGCTTCCGCTTGCTCTTTTTCAAGAATCTCACCGTTAAATATCCACACCTTCACGCCAATGACGCCGTACGTGCAGCGGGCTTCGGCAAATCCGTAATCAATATCCGCCCTTAAGGTATGCAGCGGTATTCTTCCTTCCCTATACCATTCGGTACGGGCCATTTCTGCCCCCCCCAAACGACCCGAGCAGCATATCTTGATTCCCTTGGCACCAAACCTCATGGCTGACGCCACACTCCTTTTCATGGCTCGGCGAAAGGCGACCCGCCTGACAATTTGCAGGGCCACGTTTTCAGCCACCAACTGGGCGTCTACTTCAGGCTTTCTCACCTCTTGGATATCAATCACCAGCTCCTGAGAGACCAACTTTTCCAATTCCTTCTTAAGCTGATCAATCTCCGATCCCTTTTTCCCAATAACAATACCTGGACGCGCGGTATATATGCGTAATCTGATGCGGTTGGCCCATCTTTCGATCTCAATATTCGATATGCCGGCATGATATAGCTTTTGTTTCAGAAACTGGCGGATCTTATGGTCATCTATGATAAACTTCGAGTAATCCTTGCCGGCAAACCATCGAGAATTCCATGACTTGGTAATCCCTAACCTAAACCCAGTCGGATTGACCTTCTGTCCCAAACTGACCTCCTTTTTTCTATGCTTCCGCCAAGACGACCGTGATATGACTAGTACGTTTGAGAATCCTGCTTGCCCGACCCATAGCCCTCGGCCGAAAGCGCTTCAGGCTGGGTCCCTGGTTGACGATAATATTTGCAACAGATAAGTTGTCTACTTCAATATCGGGTTTCTGGTCAGCATTAGCCACGGCCGAACTGATGATCTTTTCCAAGACCTTGGCCGAACGCTGTGGCATAAAACCCAGAACACTCAGAGCATCCTCTACCGGTTTGCCCTTCAACTCTCTTGCCACTTTCCGAACTTTTGTGGGAGAGATCCGGACATATTTTGCTACTGCCTTAACTTCCATAAGTGAACCTTTTTGAGCGGCCGTTGCACCCACGCAGGGATTTCCGGGAGGGTGCCCGTCAAGGGTGATCACAAACGCATTGCCGCAACGGCCTTATCTATTTTTTTCCTTTCAGGCGGGTCTTCTTATCACCAGCGTGTCCGTAATAGACCCTTGTCGGCGCAAACTCCCCCAATTTGTGGCCAACCATATCCTCTGATATAAACACCGGTACGAACTTCTTCCCGTTGTGGACAGCCAGTGTTAAACCGACCAGCTCGGGAACGATGGTGGAACGCCTCGACCAGGTCTTAATCACCTTTCTGCTCGCGGTCTCCTGAGCCGAAAGCGCCCGCTTGAGCAACTTTGGCTCAATATACGGCCCTTTTTTTAACGAACGCGCCATGTCCTCTCCCAATGTAGTCGAATGATAAAGTGGTTAAGTGCTCTAGTATTACCTTAGTCAACCACCCAGCTATTTTCTACGCTTCACAATGTGCCGACTGCTGACTTTGTTTTTCTTGCGTGTTCTGTAACCTTTGGTCGGCACGCCCCAAGGGGAACAGGGATGCCGTCCTCCAGAGGCTTTTCCCTCGCCACCACCCATTGGATGGTCCACAGGGTTCATGGCAACACCCCGAACCCTTGGCCGACGGCCCTGCCAGCGTTTTCGCCCCGCCTTGCCAAGAGAAATATTCTCGTGTTCAAGATTTCCTACTTGACCGACTGTTGCTTTGCAATCAAGGAGAAACATGCGAACCTCACCTGAGGCAAGCTTGACTTGAGCATACCGTCCCTCTTTGGCCATGAGTTGGGCATAGGTTCCAGCACTTCGCACCATCTGTGCCCCCTTACCCGGCTGCATTTCAATATTGTGGACCAGGGTACCCAGCGGTATGTCCCTCAGGGGCAAAGCATTGCCCGGCTTAATATCGGCCTCGGAGCTCGCAATCACCGTGTCATTGACCGAAAGCTTGTGAGGGGCCAAAATATAACGTTTTTCCCCATCCGCATAGTGGAGCAGGGCAATGCGGGCTGATCGATTGGGATCGTATTCAATAGACGCCACCTTTGCTGGGACGTCCGTCTTTTCACGCTTGAAATCGATGAGGCGGTAACGCCGTTTGTGTCCACCGCCACGGTGGCGACATGTCATACGCCCATCGGTATTGCGGCCCCCGCTCTTCCTAAGAGCCCGCACCAGGCTCTTTTCAGGGCTCGACTTCGTGATATCCTCAAACCCGTCATATGTCTGAAACCTGCGTCCGGGGGAGGTAGGTTTCACTTTTCTAGGTGGCATATTCGTTTTCCGTTATTCGTTATTGGGTAATGACTATTGGCCATTGGGATGGATGATTGCGTCGCTTATGGCGAAAAAAATCTGCAGTCGTCAATCATCAATCGTCAATCCGAATCATACACCTTCAAAAAACTCAATATTCTCGCCTTTGGCCAGGGTCACTATAGCCTTCTTCCAGTCACGGCGTTTGCCCAGTGTCCTACCGACCCGTTTGACCTTGCCTTTGACCTGCATGGTCCGAACCTTTTCCACTTTCACATTGAACGCCTTTTCCACTGCATGCTTGATCTCTACCCTATTGGCCTTACGGTTCACCTCAAAAGTGAGCTGATTGCTCGCCTCTTTTTGGATGGTGCCCTTCTCAGTAATAAGGGGTCCCCTAATGATCTCATACGGGTTCATGAGAGCAGTCTCCCCTCGAGCTGTTTTACCGAAGGCTCAAGCAAGATAAGATGTTTAAATCTCAAAATGTCATAGACATTTAAGCCTTCCGAGCGCACTACCTTCACGCGGGGCACATTCCTTGACGAAAGCTCAAGCTTTTCAATTTTCTGATCTGTCACGATCAATGCCTCCCTCGCCTTTAGCGCACCCATAACTTCCACGAATCGTTTTGTCTTGACGGTTTCAAGATTGAGTTCGTTCACCACAATCAGAGCTTTGTCTTGCAGCTTACTTGTCAAGGCCATTTTTAGGGCCTGTCTGCGCACCTTTTTGGGTACCTTATAAACATAACTGCGTGGCCTTGGACCAAACACGACACCTCCACCACGCCACAGAGGAGATCTTCGAGATCCCGCCCGGGCACGACCCGTACCCTTCTGGCGATAAGGTTTCTGCCCGCCCCCCCGCGTTTCTGAACGCCCTTTGGTGGAAGCTGTTCCGGCACGCCTGTTGGTAAGCTGCATCGTGACTACTTGATGCAAGACGTGTTGCTTGACAGGGATATTGAAGATTTCATCTGCCAAGTTTATCTCAGAAACCTTCACACCATCCATGTTATATACATCTTGAAGGGCCATGTATTTATTCCTGTCTCAAAGGATTACGACATAAACTTCGGTTTTCGCACTTCAACCAGTCCAGACCTGCAACCTGGGATAGCCCCTTTCACCATCAAAAGGTGTTGGTCGGGACGAATATCAACAATTTCCAAATTCCGCACTGTCACCCGACGGTTTCCGTGATGGCCGGGCATCTTGCGCCCCTTAATAATCTTAGAAGGCGTTGCCGAGGCCCCCACAGAGCCTGGCACACGATGAAACATGGATCCATGAGTACCCTTGCCTCCGTGAAATCCCCAACGTTTTACAACACCAGAAAAGCCTCTCCCCTTGGAGACGCCGCTTATATCGACACGCTCACCGACTTGGAACATATCAACGGTCAAGGCCTGGCCCAAGGTATATTCTGAAGGATCATCAACTGAAATTTCTTTCAGAAAAGCATACCCGTTCCCGCCACTCTTCTTAAAATGTCCCTGCAGGGGTTTGTTAGTTCGCTTTTTCCGTTTTTCCACAAATCCCACCTGTAGTGCGTCGTATCCGTCGATCGCCCGCGTCTTGATCTGGGTCACAACACAAGGTCCCACCTCAATCACCGTGACAGGTATCTGATGCCCCTCCTGGGAAAACAGGCAGGACATGCCGAGCTTCCTCCCTAATAGTCCTCTGTGCATACTCTTTGTTCCTACATTCAAGTCGCGCTACAAGCTATTGAAGCTCCCTGCGGCAAGCTACAGGGAATGCGCTTGCTGTTGCAGTTCACCCACAGCCTGACGTGTTCTGCGTGGCATCCTGATCAATTTTGCACAGCGCATGGCTCACAGAGCAAAGCGCAGATACCGCAGCTCTTCTCCCTCACACTGTGTGCTATGCCCTATGCGCTCATCAGTCGAGCTTTATCTCGACATCCACCCCAGCCGAAAGGTCCAACTTCATCAGAGCATCTACTGTCTGTTGCGTTGGTTCCACGATGTCCAAAAGACGTTTGTGAGTCCGGATCTCAAACTGTTCACGGGACTTCTTGTCCTTGTGTGGTGAACGCAATACACAATACTTATTGATCTCCGTCGGCAGGGGTATTGGACCCACAACCCTGGCACCCGTTCGCCTAGCCGTATCAACAATGTCCGCAGTTGACTGGTCCAACAGCTTGTGATCGTATGCCTTCATACGAATTCGTATCCTTTGGTCCCTAATCATGGCGTCAATACCCCATTCGTTATTGGGAAATCGTTGTTCCTTTTAGCGCCGAAGCTTCACTTCGTTTCCGAGTCACGATTTCCAGAACTTACTCCGTGATTTTGCTGATGACGCCGGCACCTACGGTGCGTCCGCCTTCACGGATGGCAAACCTGAGTTCCTTTTCCATGGCAATGGGGGTGATCAACTCGGCTTGAATTGTCACATTATCGCCGGGCATGACCATCTCAGTG
>JBFEUB010000117.1:0-11256 GCA_041547605.1 Desulfobacteria bacterium | reverse complement strand
CCTCAGACAGCTTGCAATTTTAAACGCCAGTCACATTCAAAAATCTTCTCCAAAATTGCACAATGTCGTTCGCCAAATAATATTTTCAATCATCAACGACTTGCGAGCAAACGGAACATATTTTTGACAATCAGTCTAGATCCAGTTAAAGCCATTCATCATGCACATTATTGGAAGGCTCAAATTCTGGCTTCTCCATCTTAATGAGGTGCTAATAAGCAGCAGAGAGAAGAAATATCTACATGTTACTGAATCAGATTACCCAATAAAAAATGAAAGGTATATGGCATTCGAAAACCGAGTCGGGTCTGTTTTCCCGGGGTTTTTAGAGCCCAACTACTTAACTTTCCTAAGAATCCTGATCTGCATCGTCTTACTAATATCAGCCTCCAAATTGTCGTATCTTGCTATCCTGTCAATGATCATCATTGGAGGGTTTTCAGATTTTTTTGATGGCGCCCTGGCAAGAGCTCAAGGAAAGAAGACAAAACTGGGGGTAATGTTGGACCCATTGGCAGACAAGTTGTTAGTCTTCAGTGCATTATGCATCTTGACTATCAGGGGAGACATCAGGCCAGCATACATTCTGTGCATGGCTCTTTGTGAAATTCACGTGGTTGTCATACCCATGTTATCGTATGTCTATCAGTGGAAAAAAGGGAGAGAATATGACCCTCCAGCAGAAGTCACAAACCATATAGAACCCGTCTTATTCGGCAGGGTGAAGGTGCATTTTTATGTTTACGCTATTCTGTTGGTTATCATTGGCCGAATGATCAATATGCATACAATGATTGCATTTGGGGGTAGTTTCTTGATCATGGGCATCAGTGCTGGTGTGATCGCTCTATTCCAATATATGTTCCGGTGGGCGAGGAATCCTTATTAAAGATCACCCCAAATGCTTACGGATTGACCAATATATTGTACTGCCAATCCCTGTCTCCCTTTCCAGATGGTCCTGGTCACGTCTGAAAGTATCCTGCAATCTGTTTACCACAGTATCGGCATGTGCTCCCTTGTAAATGGTACTGTACGATGTCAAAATTGTATCGCTCGATAAGCAGCTGCCCGCAACCCGGACAGTGCGTGTTTTCTGCCTCATGGCCAGGGCAGTTGCCAAGATAAACGTATTTTAGGCCTTCATCCATGCCGACCTTCCTTGCCCTTTCCAGTTTAGGTATTGGTGTGGGACCTAAGTGGGACAACTTTAGATGCGGAAAGAAGCGCGTGATGTGCCAGGGCGTTTCTGAACCTACCTCATCGACGATCCAGCCCGCCATCTGCCGCAAGTCATCTTCATCGTCGTTCCATCCAGGGATCAGGTTTGTCACGATTTCAATGTGCATCCCCCATTGGTCTTTTGCCCGCTTGATCATTTCCAAAATCCCGTGAAAGTCAGGAATATGGGCGATTCGCCGGTAGCCCCGGCTTGAGAACCCCTTCAAGTCAACCCGGTATGCGTCCAGATGGGGGCCTAAAAGGTCAAGGGCTTCCTGAGAAATATAACCATTTGTCACATAGTTTGTAAGCAGGCCCTTATCCTTGGCCATCCTGGCTGAATCAAGGGTATATTCGAACCACAGCGTGGGTTCGTTGTACGTCCAGGAAATGCCCAAACAGCCGCTCTTCAGTGCCCGCTCCACCGCCTCTTCAGGTGAAACATACCGTGTTGAGGGAAGAGCCTTTTCAACGTCTGCATGGGCGATCTCCCAGTTCTGGCATCCCGGGCACAGGAAGTTGCATCCCAGGCTTCCTAAGGATAACCACAGGCTGCCCGGATAAAAATGAAACAGGGGCTTGATCTCGATAGGGGATATTCGCATGGAAGATACCCGGCCGAAAATCAGCGAGTAAAGCTTTCCGTCCATATGCTTTCTCGTCCTGCATTGACCGGTATCTCCGGAGACAATTTTGCAGCGGCGCTGGCATGCGAGACACTGAATCCGTCCGTCTTCCAGTGGCCGACAAAGCATAGCCTCGTGGACACTCTTATCGTTGGTCATGGGAACACGCCTATCTGCTGCAGATTTCCCAGAAGCACAGAGTTGTTAAGGGTTTTGAAACCCGTGTTAATAAAGATTCAGGATTCCCTTCAGGCGCTTGGCATTTCTAACCGCGTACCCACCGAAATCATTATCAAAATAGAGATATGTATCCTTCCCCCAGGCTTCAATCTTTTTGGCCCAGGTCTGGAGCTCTACTTCAGAATAGTCAGAGGCATAGAGCTGCTTGGAACCATGAAGGCGGACATACACAAAATTCGCGGTAGCGACTTCATAGTATGGATATCGCCCTGCCGTGTCTGCGATGCAAAAGGCGATGTTGTACTTTTCCAGGATGGAAAAAAGCCGATCCGAGATCCAGGAAGGATGCCGGACCTCCAAAGTATGGCGAAGATGCTGGTTCAAGCACTGACAAAAACTCTCAAATTCTTTTTCATCAAAAGAAAGACTGGGCGGGAGTTGAAATAGAATCGGCCCCAGTTTTTCTTTGAGTTCGGACGCAGCCGTATAAAATCGCCCCAAAGCCTCCTCGGGTGCTTTTAGCCGCTTTGTGTGGGTAATATATTTGCTAGCCTTTAGTGCCCAAATAAAATGCTTGGACGTCCTGGTTTTCCAGGCTTCAAAGGTCTTTGGCTTGGGTAGCCGGTAGAATGTCGCATTGAGTTCAACCGTGTCAAAGTGTTTCCCGTAGTATTCCAGCCACCTTGATTTCGGCCAGCCTACAGGATAGAATAGTTTTATCCAGTGCGGGTAACTCCACCCTGATGTGCCGATCCTTATCTCTTTTTTCATGAGGCGATTGTACGGGTGGTGGGCGGCATCGTCAACTCTGACAGCTTCGCAAAAAGTCCATCTGTCCCGACTTGTCGGGATTGCGCTTCTTCTTTTGTCATTGCGATGTGCGATAAGTACGCCTCATTCCTCAGGATTTGCGCGCCTTGCATCTGGAGCTTTTTACCATGCCGTCCACTTTATGACTGTTTGCGAGTTCATCAACTCTGGAGTTAGATAAAAGGAGATTTTCAAAAGTTTGAGTTTTGACCCGAGGGCTTCGGATGTCGAAAGTACAGAGAGCCAAATGTAGACTTAAAGAGCAAGGTTTTGCTCCCGGAAGCTGCCGGGTCAAGGTAGACGGAAGATATGCCCTCGCATGCCGGGCGACCTTGAAAGAGCGACGGGGCACATGGTACCGGCTTATTACGTCTGTTCATCTCTCTCGACCCGAAAACTATCTTTCTATCTATCAATCCGGCTGCAATTTTTCTTGCCGCAAATGCCATTCCTGGTACTTCAGCAAGGTGAGGGGCGGCACATGGTACAGCCCCAAGGATATCCTCAGGAAAGCGATAGACTACGAAAAGGTCGTCACGCTCTTGGAGCCAAGAGAGAAGGCCACGGCCTGGCATGCGCATGATACGTGCAAGTGCTGCGGGAGCTGTGTGGTTCATGGAACAAGATCAATTGATTGTCCCGGCGTGCTGGATGCTGAATCGATCGTCCTGAGCCCCCAGGGGTTTGGTCCGGCTCGAAACATCGTGGCGTTCACCGGCGGCGACCTCACATGCTGCCCCGAGTTCTATGGCGAGTGTGCTGAACTCGTTAAGACGCAAACCAATCTCTGGTTCTTGATTGAAACCAACGGGTACGGGCTCACCGCTCAGACTCTCGACTACCTAAAGGCTTGCGGGGTTGACGCCTTTTGGCTTGACATCAAGGCCTATGAGTCCAAGAGACATACATGGCTCACGGGTTGTCCTGCCGATCGTATTCTGAGACTGCCAGAAGAAATGATTAAGCGAGGATTCGTCCTGGAAGTCCTTTCCTTATTCATTCCGGGCCTGATAGAAGTGGATGAACTGGCAAAGATTGCCCGAAACCTACAAAGCGTGGACAGCGGGATTCCCTTCACCATCCTTGCCTTTTTCCCCGAACATAGGATGAAGCATTTTAGAAACCCCACAGTGGAAGAAATGGTCCGTGCTTATGAAGCTGTAAAGTCTTGTGGTCTGACAAATGTTCGCCTGGGCAATGTGGGGATTTGCGCCCGCACCGAGAAAGACAGGGAGTACCTCGCGGCCCATGTGGACAGCAGCGCCTATTAAGGGTTTAGCGGCAGCAGCGAGCGCATTCTCCCTCCTAATGCATCGCGACTCCTCGGAGCCTTAAAAAAATATTGTCCCGACCGCTACCGGATAGCCTTGAGGCAAATCACCTGGGTCCACCCCACTTAACCCTTGACCGTGCTGTGAGTCACGAATAAGGTGACAGCCTATCGGAAATGCCAGGTATTGTGTCCAAAGCATATCCAAGAACTTGAACGCTTCTAAGACTTGTGCAGCAAGTCGCGGGGAATAGACTCGCTTCTGCGCTTCAAGAGCTGTCAGGTGGTCAACCAAGAGATTGGGGAGGGAACGTCATGTTGGTGGTAATGAGTCAACAGGCAACGGCTGAAGAGGTTGACGCGGTGGTAGCTGCCATTGAGGGAAAAGGCTACACGGCACGCCCCATCCCTGGCGGTGAAAGGGTGGCCATTGGCGTCTTGCACAACAAAGGGGCTGTTGACGCTTCTCATTTTTTGGGGTTGCCAGGAGTGAAGGAGGTCATCCCTGTCACGCGTCCTTACAAACTCGTCAGCCGTGAATTTCAGCCGGAAGACACCGTCATACAGGTAGGTAATGTCTTCATCGGGCATGGACACCTGGCTCTTATTGCAGGGCCCTGTGCGGTGGAGAGCGAGGCGCAGTGCCTGAAGATTGCTGAAATAGTGAAACGCGCTGGTGCGCACCTTTTCAGAGGAGGTGCCTTTAAGCCTCGAACTTCCCCCTATTCTTTTCAGGGTCTTGGAGAAAAAGGCCTGAAGATTCTGGCCAAGGTTCGCGAAACCACAGGACTGTCTGTTGTCACAGAGGCTTTGGATACTGACACCTTTGGCCTGGTGGAGGATTACACGGATGTGATTCAGATTGGCGCAAGGAACATGCAAAATTTCAGTCTGCTTCGGCGGGCGGGTCGATCAAGCAAGCCTGTTCTCGTCAAGCGTGGACTAGCTGCCACGATTGAAGAATGGCTCATGGCAGCAGAATACATCCTGGAAAGCGGAAACACGCAGGCAATCCTGTGCGAACGAGGCGTGCGCACGTTTGCCCATCATAGCCGGAACACGCTCGACCTTTCCGCTGTTGCTGCTGTGTGCAAAGAAAGCCACCTTCCCGTCATCGTAGATCCCAGCCATGCTGCCGGACGTCGAGACCAGGTAATTCCTCTAAGCCGGGCCGGCGTTGCCGTGGGTGCTCATGGATTAATGGTGGAAGTGCACCACAACCCGGAAGAAGCCCTGAGCGATGGAGCCCAGTCCCTTTACCCGGAACAGTTTGAGATGCTTTGTCGGGAAATTCAAGCCATCTTTGAAGTTTTCCAGCCCTCTCGTTCTGTTGGACAGGAAAAACCCTGAACTGCCACAGGGCGTGCATTCCCGACAGCGATGCGACTGAGCTCGCCGGAGTCCTGCTGCAGGGGTCCTCACATGGTGACTCCCTGCAGCTGCGACATAGTCCGAGATACCAAGGATAGGCTATGCCCGGGAATGTCATTGCTGCAGCAGTTCAAGCTCCCCAAAAAAAGGAGGACCCATGAAAAGGGTTGTCTCTATTCTCATCGTTTTGGTTTTCTCAGCCACGGCTCTGTTTGCTGGCACGACTTTTTGGCTTGGCGGACAGGCGAAACAAAAATACCACGACATCCTGCGGCAGGCGTCCCAGTCTACGTATATTCATCTCGCCAACGAAAGCTACAACCGCGGGTTTTTGAGATCCAAGGCACGCACAGTGGTCAAGATTCCAGACCTTAGAGGTAAACCGAGTGGGGATGCTCAAAAAGAGTGGGAACCCCTTTTAGAACTCACATTGGTTCATGACATTCAGCACGGGCCTTTCTCGCTCGGGGAATCATCCGACGGAAAAAGGCAACTTAAGCCTGCCCTGGCGGTTATCGAGACAGGTATCGAATTCAGCCCCGGGTCGCAAGCCAAGATGAAAGAAATATGCAGTGAGCTCCCCGAGATAGCCTCCATCAAAAACCATACCACGTTGTCTCTTGCAGGACATGGTGAGACGAGGCTCATTATCCCTCCACTCAATCGGACGGTTGGTAAAGACGAAAGGGTCACCGTGAACTGGAAAGGTCTCATCGCCAACATGGCGTTCAGTGCTGACCTAAAGGGATTCACAGGCTCTGTGAGCGCCCCCAACCTTCAAGCGGCAGGAAATGATGCGGCAATAAAGATGAAGGGTATGGCGTCCACCTTTGACACCCACGAAGGCATCAACGGCCTGTTCCTCGGAGACGCTTCTTTTGATCTTGCTCACCTCGAATTCGCGGAGAAGAAGAACGGGCAGAGAAAGCAGTTTTCAATGGATGGTCTGAAGATGAGAACGTCCAGCAAGGCATTGACGGATACCGTCGATTATTCAATGACCGTGCAAATCGATCGGATGATGACTGACGACACGCCATACGGTCCGGGGGGCTGTGAACTGGAGCTTCGCAAACTGGACGCTGCTACGCTAGCCAAACTTCAGCACGTCTTCCAGGAACTCCAAGCGCAGCTCCCGAAGCGCTCCCCACAGGAGATTAACCAGATGATGGTCGCTAAATATGTTGAAATATTGCCTGAGCTTGTGAAGAAGTCCCCTGAAATAGAGATTACCCGACTTACCTTGAAAACCGCGGATGGGGACTTCTGGGGCAGGGCAAAGATCGTGTTCGATGGCACCAATGCTGCTGCGATCAGCAATCCGTTGTTCCTTCTGAGCGCTGTGACGGCCCACGCGGAACTCACCATTGCAGATGGGCTGCTGCAAAGGATGTATAAATCAAGTCATGAAAAAGAGATCATGGCAGCCATAAAACAAGGGAGACGAGAGCCGCTTAGCGACGAACAAATCCAGACGCTCGCATCAGCTGAGTGCAAGAAACGCCTGGAAGCCCTCATGGCGCAAAACATCCTCATGTATGAAGGCGGACTATACAAGGCCAGTGCTGATTATCAACAGGGGCGGGTCACATTGAACGGGCGGCCCCTGACACTCCAAGACCTTATGCGACGGGGCTGACAAGTGTTCGGTAAGGCCGAAAAAATCCTATTTTATGACCTTCGAAGCCCCTTTAACTGGCCGGTATCTTGATTTGGGAGGGAACATCATGGTTGAGCAGTTGAGCAAAGAGGCTTTCAAGGAAAAGGTCTTTGATTTCGAAAACCAGAGTAAATGGCATTACGAAGGAAATCTTCCGTGCGTCATCGATTTTTATGCTGACTGGTGTGGTCCTTGTAAAATGATAGCGCCGATCATGGAAGAACTGGCGGAGGAATACGAAGGAAAGGTTGTTTTTTATAAAGTGAATACGCAGTTGGAAAGGGGTCTTGCCGCAATGTTCGGGATCCGCAGCATACCGTCCATCTTGTTCGTTCCAGTCAATGACAAGCCGCAGATGGCCATGGGAGCGCTTCCAAGAGAAGATATGGAAAGAGCCATTGCAGATGTTCTCAACGTTGAGTGACTGTGCATGATGGCACTTGCTGATAGCCGGGCGCGCATTGCCCGCAGGGCGGTTGCAGGGGGAATCTACTTATCTCTTGACTGAAGGCAAGGACAAGAATAAGCTCAAAGCACAGGATGAATTCGCGGGCACCGATTCTGGACTTTTCTCATGTTAATCTACTGTTGTGTCCCAGGAGTTTGTTCCAAGAATATGGAATCGCCAAAAAGCCATTTTCCTTGCTCCGTGAGCGTTTTCGGGACGTCTAGCTTCAAGAATGCTCAATGTCGTTCGGAAAAGGCTTTAAGATTCCTAACGACTATTTTAACGTTCTTTTGAGATATGACACTAGAAATTGCGAAAGATTTCCACCTCAGTGACGCGAGGTGCAGGAAATTCGTTGGTCGGCAGCGAGTCGTTTTCTGCTGAGGGATTGCCAGGATGTTTAATGTTAATGGCGAGTTGGGAGAGAAAGTCATGTACCGCGAAAACTATATTAACGCCCTTCGGGCAGAATTGTTGGATATGGTGGCAGATCACTTGACGCCGGTGGCTTTGCGCTATGGATACAGTGAAGTGCCGCTAGAAACCAACATCAAGTGGCGGCCTCAGGTGCTCGTGCTGGGGAATTACTCATCCGGCAAGTCAACACTGATTAACGAGTTTCTTGGGGCATACATCCAGCCCACCGGCCAGGCGCCCACGGATGATTCGTTCACGGTTATTACGTATGATGATTCACTGCGGGATGATAGGACCGTGCGCATTACGGAGCAACGCGACGGCAAGTTTCTTCTCAACGACCCGGAATACCCTTTTGAAAGCCTGAAAAAACATGGACAGCGCTTTGCTTCCCATTTTCGCCTTAAGAAAGTCAACTCGCCGTTTTTGAAAAGCGTTGCGATCATCGACACGCCCGGTATGCTAGATAGCATCACCGAACGGGATCGCGGTTACAATTACCAAGAGGTCATCGGTGACCTGGCACAAATTGCCGACCTAGTACTGGTCGTCTTTGATGCCCATAAGGCGGGAACAGTCCGTGAAGCTTACATAAGCATCAGGGAGACCTTGCCGGCCCGCACATTCGAGGACCGGGTTCTCTTTGTGTTAAATCGTATTGATGAGTGTACCTCGCTGAACGACCTGCTGCGCGTGTATGGAACGCTTTGCTGGAATCTCTCGCAAATCACCGGCCGGAAAGACATTCCAATGATTCGACTCACATACTCCAGACATGCAGCCGTTAGTTCTGCTGGTGAATCAAAACGAGATACAAGCTACTTGCACCATCTGGAAAACCAGCGGGAAGAATTGAAACAGGCCATCTTCCAAGCGCCCCGGCACCGTCTTGACCATCTGGCTACATTTGTTGAAACCCACGGGGAGCGATTATCTCATTTTCTGGAAGCCTTGATTAGCTATCGCAGGGGGATTCGGACATTCAAACTCAAGCATACACTGACCGGATTTTTCTTGAGTGTGCTGTGTGGCGGGACAGCGGTTTTTGCTTTAATGATGACCAATGTGGTTCCCGGAATGGATCCGCGAATGCTGTTCGGTGCTGGTGGCGTTGTCGGCCTGGTGGTATTCTTTTTTTGGGTCACGTTCGTACTGAAATCCTTTACCTCCAAGTTTCACCGCAGCCGTATGGACGATCTCGATGCACTCACCCCACTTGACAATCAGACCCGGCGCGACAGCTGGGAGGCGATCCGCACCTTTGTATCTATTTACCTAAAAAAGACTGCGGGCCGATTTTCGTTGAGGGAAGTCAAACAAGAATGCGCTGCCGTACGACGGGTTTATGATAGGGGGGCCCGGGAGATTCGCGAAGCTTTGAACGAACTTGCCACCATCGCGGACGACAAGCTAGCGGACATGCATGATCCTAATACGGCAGAAGCCTCCTTGAAAGAGAGCGCAGACAAACCCTTGCAGAGGGTCAAATGAGTGAATAGATGAAGACGAACCCGTTACCCTTCCTCGCTTCATTTCTCTGATGGTTCATGTTCTCGGAAGCAATCGTTTGGGGTGAGTCACTTCCCATATCTTTAATGCACACCGAGGCACAGTTTGGAAGGGCAACGCGGTTCATCATATGGCTACTGGATTTCATTCGACAAGAGTCTCTCGGCCTGCCTTCTGGCCTGCTCAAAGGGATCGAGCACCAGCCTCTGCTTTTCATCATCGATGTCTCGCACAAGAACGAAATAGAGGGACTGCACCAAGAAGAACATCCATATGGCCATGGCCCACGTCACCGTTGAATAGGGCGCGAAATAGGCCACGAGGCTGCTCCCACCCAAGCAGACAGCAAGCTCCGCGGCGAACATCTTGGCTAAAGGTCTTTGAAAACAGACGCCGCTTCGAACCCAGCTAAGGATTCCGAGTGTGAGGAGTAAAAACGCGCTGTTTGAGTCTCCCCAGAAGACAAAGAAGAAGAGAATCAGAAGGGGAAAGACAATAGAGAGCGGGCTTACCTTCCCCCATCTGCTCAAAAGGAATCCGTAGAATGCGAGATATATCCAAATGGCCAAACGGAAGGCCGCAGGCGAATAGACGATGTAACCCACAACCATGTTAACCGGGATGAAAACGACTCCACACAACAGCCCGAAGAGAATGGTAGCCAACATCGGTCGTCTTGTTATCTTCATTTCCTATCACCTCCTTTGATGGCTTCCTTTCGTTGAAGGAGCTCCAGTTCTACTTCTTCTTCGGAGGGTTCCCGAGAAAAGCGGTGTGGAACCATGTCGGACATGGCCTTGTCCCATGCTTCCCACTCGACGGCCTGTAAATATTCCGTGCATCTGAGCTGGAGTTGTTCGTACTGGAGCCGCTGCCCTTCTACACATTTCCCCAACTGCGTGACCTCGCGGTCCAGGGTCTCTATGTGGCAGCCAAGCTCATCCCGGTGATAGGTCAGAGGCTTGAGTTTTCTAATTACCACACGCGCTATGTCGTCCTTATCCTTTTCAATGGCTACGGATAGATCCTGCTCCAGTTTCTCGATTTCTCGGGTATATTTTTCGTACTCTCGCTGCGCCTGATCGCGGGATGCCGCCATCTTTTTGATCATTGCTTCCTTCCGATCAATCTCTTGTTCCATGTCCCGTAAATATTGCTTAAGAACTAGCCCTTTGTCCTCAAGTTGGTCCATGACACCATGGATGTCTGCTTTACACAATCGTACAAATCGCGTCATAATAGCCATGATATTTCCTCCTTTCTAAAGTATCTCTTTTTTCGTTCCCGGTTTGTTACATAGAGTTAATGGGTTGCCACTATTTGCTCCTGCGTCTGCCTGCGTAGCCCTCGTATTGGAGGGCCTTTGCGTTCTTCTTTTGTTTGTGTGCAACCTCTTCTGGCTCCCCTTGGAATGTTTCTTTTACGAACCCTCTCAGGTCTTCGAGGTCTGTCTCCAAATTGTCTGCTACTTGACTTGAACGAACTACCGAATTGACCGAGTGCTGCTTATCGTAATATTGATTGATCCGGTCCAAGGCTCCCTTTTCGTTTCCCTGTTTGACGTCCACGGCCACTGCTTCTCTCAGCTTGTTGTAATCATCCTGGAGGACCTTTTGCTCCCACTCGGTCTTGTCGATCGAAGCAAAGACCTCATCTTGCTCCTTCACACAGGCAATCTGGAAAGGCTTGGAAAGGGTCGCGGTATACGGGCGTCCTTTGTGCACATAATGCGCGCTGATTCCAT
>JBFEUB010000116.1:0-11292 GCA_041547605.1 Desulfobacteria bacterium | reverse complement strand
GGTCAAAAAGAACAATTGACAGCCCGGGGCCGCCTTGTTATAGATTAATGTATTGGATGGGGCTGTAGCTCAGCTGGGAGAGCGCATGACTGGCAGTCATGAGGTCAGGGGTTCGATCCCCCTCAGCTCCACCAAATGATTCCCTGTAGGGTTAGGCAATTTGCTAACCCTTTTTTTGTTAACTACCCTTCACCGGATGCCCATGAGATGCAGCATCATCGGGTTTCCAGAAGGGTAAACGACTTGGCTATTTTTTCAAGTTTGTGGATACCACTCGCAACGATTTTCACAAAGTCGCCCAACAAGACCCCAAAGAAAGACTACTATTACTTTTGAGGACCTTTTGCCGTGTTGTTTATGCAACGATAGGATTGATCCTGGCATGTCGTGATAGTAGGTGTCAACTCTGATCTCGATGAAGTGGCTCCCAAGCTTGTCAATAACACCAGCGGTATTGTCACCGGCTGCAACCCTTACGTGGCGTACTTGTGACGGAGGTCGCCCAGCCTAATCATTCTTGGACCTGCCTTTCCCAGACATTTATGAAATACCCGCCTTCTGAGGTTAATGAAGTCGAGCAACTGAGACGCAACACTTGAGAACGACGCTAATCTGGTCGTAAATTTCATTTCTCTCGACAGGGGGGTGTGATATTGAGTGGATGCCGTGACTCCTGTGTCGATAGAGTTTAATTTCTGGGCCGTTCCGCCCCTTGTCAGCTTCGTGACGCTGTTCGGCTTGGCAGGCTTGGCGTTGGTCAAAGGAAGGGGTCGGAAGGTCAATCTGCTCTTGGCAGCTATCTGTTTTCTGGGCGGACTGTTAAGCCTTGACAAAGCCCTTGCCTCGGTCGTTATCGATCCTGATCTGGCCTTACGGATCAGCCGCATAGATCACGTGTTCGTGGTCTTCTTGATTCCTGTATATCTGCACTTCACCCATACCTTCCTGCAAATAGCAAAGCGAAGATGGTTGATTGGCTTTGCCTACGGTTTCAGTGTGTGTTTGAGCCTCCTTTCCCAAGGGGAGCATTACTTAACCGGGGTGAAGCGGTATTTCTTCGGGTATTATGCCACGGGAGGGCCCTTGGTATATGTATTCGGGGCCGCAAGCACCATGAGTGTCCTGTATTGCCTCTATCTGCTTTTTCGCAGCCTTGGACAGGAAAAAGACCCGGATCAAAAGAATAAAACGAAATACATCATTCTGGGTCTGGGGGTAGCAGCCCTCCTGGTCCAGTTCGATCTGCTGCCTCTTGCTGGCATCGGCTCTTATCCTTTGGGAAACCTTGTTTTCATTCCGATCCTGCTTTTGGGCTTTGCTATATTGAAGCACGATTTGTTGGACATTGGCTTCGTGGTGCAAAAGGGTCTGATTTACTCCTTGCTGACGGGCCTGCTCACCGGGTCTTATGCCCTGATGATCATCTTGTTCGATCAACTTTTTAAGGGGATTGGGCATGCAGGACCCATCTATTTTTCAGTGTTCTTTTTTCTTGTGATCGTCTTTGTCTTTGACCCCCTGAAGAAGCGGGTGCAACTGTTGATCGATCACATACTCTTTAAAGGTAGATACGATTATCAGAAGACCCTTATGGCATTAAGCGATGCCATGGCCTCCATGCTGAACCTGGATGAGATCATGGGAAAAATCCTGAGGGCCCTGACAGAGGTGATGTATCTTGACGGGGGCTACGTGATGCTTGTGGGTGAAAAGGGGGATGCGTTTCAGCTCCACAGCCAAATGGGCATGCGTTCGAAGACAAAAAGCCCATCGATCGAAAAATCGAGCCCGCTTATTCAGGAGATAGGTTTCCGCAAAAGGGAAGTGACCCGATACAATGTCGCGGAGTGGTCAACTACTTGCCGTCATTCTTCTGTTTTGAAGGAGCATTTTACTAGCTTGGGTGGAACTGTCATCATACCTATGCTCTTTAAAGGTGAGGTCAATGGACTCCTTGTTCTGGGTAACAAAAAGTCTGGTGGCCTCTTCACCTCAGAGGACTTCGAACTCTTGCGCACCCTGGCAAATCAATGTGCCATCTCTATCGAGAACGCCAAGGCATACCAACTCATTGAAGATCTGAATGTAAACCTCGAGAGGATGGTGGAAGAGCGGACACATGAACTCAAAGGAGCCCTTGAAGAAAAGGAAAAGGCGCAAGATTTGCTTATCAGGTCTGAAAGCTTGGCTTCTGTGGGTGCCTTGGTCGCAGGGGTTGCCCACGAGTTGAATAATCCGCTTGCCAGCGTCTCAAGCCTGATCCAGTCGGCTGTTGAGACCATGGAGAGGCTGACACGTGAGGCACGGGTCGGATCAGGGGACGGCGCTGAAGACGCCGAGGAAGCGATAGATGATCTTAAATTTAGCTTAAACGAATTGAATCGTGCCAGAGATATTGTGGCGAGCCTGCTTGGGATATCCCGTCAGACCCAAGAATACACTGAACCTGTTTCGATCAACGATGTTTGCAAAGATGCACTGAAGGTCCTTTACAACCAGTATAAAGGCACAGGCATTGAGATGGTCGAAGCTTTCGCAAAGAGTCTTCCAGTAATCAGAGGAAATTTTGCGAATCTGGGGCAGGTTTGCCTGAACATCGTGAACAACGCCATCCAGGTCGTGGACAGGCGTGAAGGGAAAGTCGTCATAAAGACAGAATACGACGAGGATAGATACGCGGTCATCTTTGAGTGTGCGGACAATGGCCCCGGCATACCCCACGAGGTTATGAAGGATATGTTCAAGCCGTTCTTTACGACCAAGGAGGTGGGGAAAGGAACTGGGCTTGGCCTCTATATTTCCCATGAGATCGTGCGGCGCCACAACGGAAACATCTTTGCTGAGAACAATACACAAGGGGGTGCCACTTTTAGGGTGGAGCTTCCTGTTACTCCATAGCCGTTGCTATTACAGGAGGAAGGGGCCTGAGCGAGAATCATTTCAGCCTTGATATGACCCTCATATATTTCCTTTTTCGGAACCATATTCCCAAGGCATCTTGTATTTTGATTGAGACAACCATGCCCCATGCATTGTTCAATGTTCCTTATCGAACACGGCTAGCTGGGATTCGGGGGCTTGTTGTGGTATAATATTTTTCAAAAACGGAAATACGAGGCCGGAAACGCAGCCAAACCAAGAGAGAGTCTTCTATGACTCACTGTGGCTCATACACGGTGTCAGTGATGCCGGCATGGGCTTTTTTGTGTATTTAACAACGACAGATTTCCACATATGAACACTATCGAACAAGGGTGCAATTATGGGACAGGATAGGGCGCTCAATGTAGCAATAGTTGGAGGTGGCCCTGGCTGCAAGGCGATCATGGACATAATATTTGCCGAGAAGCTCAGTCAGCTTGACATGAAGCTCATCGGTGTGGCCTGCACGAATCCTCATGCCGTGGGTTACCGCTATGCCCAGGAAAAAGGGATTTATACAACGAGAAACTGCAGAGACTTATACAAGCTCAAAGAGCTTGACATGATCATTGAGTTAACTGGCCGGAATGAAGTGGCCGATGAGATCTCTGTGACCAAGCCAAGCCATATCCGATTGATTGACCATGTCGGTGCTCGTTTGTTCTGGGACATATTTCAAGTTGAGGAGAAGAGAATCGCGGAAAGGACGCGGGCAGAGCAGGAATTAAGAGAATCCCGTGAACAGTTGCGTGAACTGTCTGCTCATTTACAAGCCGCCAGGGAACAAGAGAGGGCAATCGTTGCCCGACAGGTCCACGATGATCTTGGCCAGACGTTGACGGCTTTGAAAATGGACTTGTGCTCATTGGAAAAAGGTCTGCACAAAGACCAAGAGACATTGATTCAACAAACAAAATCAATGAAGAAACTCATTGACATGACAATCCAGTCGGTAAAAAGGATTTACTCGGGATTAAGGCCGTTTCTAATAGATGAACTTGGGCTTAACGCAGCGATCGAATGGATGTCACAAAGATTTCAGGATCACACGGGTATTACATGTGAGCTGGCCTTGAGTCGGGATGACACGCTTCTTGAAGACAATCTTGTCATCAATGTTTTTCGAATCTTTCAAGAAGCCCTGACTAACGCCGGTTGTCATGCAAATGCAACAAAGGTCAAGGTGAGGCTCGAAGAAAAAAAAGGGGCGTTAGTACTGACAGTTACTGACAATGGCAAGGGCATTACCGATGAGCAGATCTCAGATCCCAAGTCATTTGGGTTAATGGCAATTAAAGAGCGCGTTCGTCTTCTAAGGGGCGACGTCAAGATCAGCGGAATTAAAAACAAGGGAACAACGGTCACCGTGCGTATACCAATGGGAAAATAGTGCTGATGTCTATATATGGTGGCTCAGAGATTCAGGCGGTATTTCGAGCACTCTTTTGAGGCCGCCGAAAAAACCCAAACGCGTGACTTTTGCCCGTGTAACCAGCAGATTTTACCGCACGCGTATTTGGAAAATGCATGAGATGCATTTTTTCGACAGTCCCCCTGTCATTCGGTTACCTTGATTCCCCTTTGCAGAGCATGCTTAGCCGCCATGGTAATAGCTGCCACCAAGCTTCCGGGATCTGCCTTGCCCGTGCCTGCGATATCGTACGCCGTGCCGTGATCCACAGAGGTGCGTACAATCGGAAGACCCAGGGTGACGTTCACGCCATCAGAAAAGTGCACCATCTTGAAGGGGATGAGCCCCTGGTCGTGATACATGCACACCACCGCATCCCATTGCCCGGCCAGCGCCTTATAGAACAGGGTGTCCGGTGGATGCGGGCCAGATACATCCATTCCTGTGCTCCGGGCCTTTTCGATAGCTGGAGCGATAGCGCGCACCTCCTCAACTCCGAAGAGTCCGTCCTCCCCGGCGTGGGGGTTTAGGGCTGCTACCGCGAGCCTCGCCTTCGGGATTCTAAAAGTGCTTCTGAGCGCTTCATGTGTAATACGAATGGTTTTAAAGACCGCCTCCGTGGTTAGCTTTTCGGGAACCTGGATCAGAGGAAGGTGGATGGTTACCAGGGCCACACGGAGCCTGTCCCCTGCCAGCATCATGACATAGGCTGAGCTATTGGTACGCTGAGCCAGGAGTTCGGTGTGACCTTCAAAGTGTTCCCCTGCCATATGCAAGGCCAGCTTGTTGATGGGGCAGGTCGCCATTCCGTGGATGCGCCCTTCCATGGCCCAGTCAATACCTTGAGTAACGTATGACATCATAACGCGGCCGGTTGCTTGGGTAGGATGGCCGTATTGTAATTTGGTGCAGTCGAGATCAGAGAGCCCTATGACGTCCATATGACCTGATTGGTAGAGTCCAGTCCCAGGAACATCCACTGGGCGAATCGCAAGCCCTGTTTTGAGCCAGGCGTTTGTGGTTACCATTACCCCGACATCACCAAGAACCAATGGACGGCAGGTCTCATAAAGCGACTCTTGAATAAGGGCTTTTGAGATGATTTCTGGCCCGATTCCAACAGGATCCCCCATAGTGATTCCTATAATGGGTCGTTTGTCTATCTTTTGCATCGCTGGTTTACTACATCGCGTGTCGGAGAAACGGAATACCGGAGTGATGGCTTGAGGGCGCCTAGCATAGAGCGCAGGGCGCACGCAGAAGAACGTTTTTGCCGAGTCCCAGGTGTTCTACGCCCCGCACGTGGCGCGGTTTTTCAGACACACCTTTGACGTGAGACCATCTTTATACCAGCATCCCAGATGGATAGCGACTAACTATAAGCTTCTCCTGCAAAAGTCAAATATGTCCGGTTCCAGGGATTTGGTGTGTTGTTGAATGCCCAAAATCCCGCTCAAAAAATTTTTATTCCGGTAAAAACAAAGCTTTACGCAGTAAACTCGGACCTCCAGTATAATTTCGAGAAAATGGAACAAAAATGGAGAAAAAAAGAGCTTCGTTGAGAAAAGAGGGGTGTTGAAAAAGGTCAGTGAAATCTGCCAAGACTTTAGAATACTGGAATAAAAGCGTGATTATGGGAAAGGTTGAATTGTAGGGCCTTTTAGAAAACCGTTGTCTATAATATAATAATATTGACTTGTTATAAGATGTTGAAACATATTTCACGAACGGTGCAAGACTCCAGCCCTTTCGATTTGACAAGCCATGAGCGATGTTTTAGATCGTGCATACCTTATGGAATAGAGAAAGATCTTTCTCTCATATCTGGTCAAAATCCAACAAAATTGCACTTTTTCACCGAACTGGGCCTTGGTAAGAGGCCGGCGTAGATTGGCAGAATCTATATCCAATTTCGAACTCTTGTCTGGTGGCCTGTGGCCTTGTGTTGTGCGACAGGGTGTCTTGAGGTAGCCTCATGCAATCTGCCTGGATTCAAGTCAAAACCCAAATCCACAAGAAGTTACCACACCATACCTTCATGGTCTGGATTGAACCTCTGGAGTTGATAGGCCTTAGGGATGATGAGGTTGTGTTGGGTTGCCCTAACACCTTTGCCAGGAAGTGGGTCATGAATCATTATATCGAACTGATCGAGGCAGAGGTCAAAAGGGCCTGGGAGATCAGTTGCCGGATTACCCTGGAAGTCTCGGAAAGGCATAGTGATTATGGAGGCTATGATCAGGAAGAAGCGCAACTTCCTCTTCCCCGCGTTTCAAAGGGGCAAAACGCACCAACACTTTTTCACAAGGACTTTACCTTTGAGCAATTTGTTGTGGGCTCCTGCAACAGTTTTGCCTATGAAGCGGCTTTGGCTACAGCTTGCGGAGGGGATGGTTACCTGGACAGCCTGTTTCTTTTGTCACAGACGGGCCTGGGCAAGAGCCATCTTTCTCAGGCCATCGGGAATCACGTCCTGCAAGAGAATTCCACCTTGCGAGTTTGCTACGTGACGGCAGAGGATTTTACCAATGGCATGGTTCAAGCACTCCGGCATAACAACATTGAGCAATTCAAGGAGAGGTATCGGAGGCAGTGCGATGTGTTGCTTCTAGAAGACGTCCAGTTCCTGAGTGGCAAGGAGAAAACCCAGTGCGAGCTAGGTTATACCCTTGACGCCTTACTTACGGCAGGCAAAAAGCTTATTTTTACAAGCACCCATCTGCCTGATGACATTCCAAAGCTGGACGGAAAGCTTGCATCGCGGCTGTCTTCCGGTATCATATCGAGTATTGAGTCACCCGATTATGAGACCCGGGTGCGCATTATTAGGAAGAAGGCCGCCTCAAAATCGCTTAATATCCCAAAAGACGTCATTGAGTATCTTGCGGCCACGCTCACCCAGAATGTAAGACAACTCGAAAGCGGGCTAATCGGCGTTGCGGCCAAGGCTTCGCTTCTCAAACTACCCATAGACGTTAAGCTGGCTGAAAGCGTTGTGAGTAATATTGCACGACGTTCTCAGGAGATCACTATAGCGAGTATTCAAAAGCTCGTGTGCAAGTATTACAAGATCAGCTTGGAGGAACTCCTGTCCCGCTCCCGAAAACGGACCATTTCCCAGCCAAGGCAAATTGCCATGTACTTGTCGCGGCGTTACACCGAAAAGTCGCTCCAGGCGATCGGCCGAAGCTTTAATCGCTACCATGCCACGACCCTTCATGCCGTCGGCACTGTGGAACGGCTCATTCGAGAGCAGGGACCCTTGCAGAAGCAGGTAGAGTTTCTTTCCAGAAGGCTGGAGTCAGTCAACCTTTAATTCTTGACGGGCTGTTGCCCAAATAGCTTTCCAGACAACATTCAGGGAACCGCCAGGGAAACAAAGCTGTTCAGGATGAGCAACATCTTCAAGAGAGCGGTTTGGGAAACAGCTCGTTGACAGGTTAGGCATAAATTATCGGGACACTGTTCCTTTCAAAATAACGGCGCCCATGTAACCGGTCCCGGGTACAAGGTATATCCCCAAAAGGAAGTCTGAGGTCGGTGGTGGCCCATTTTTTCCCTGCACACACAAAAAATTCCAAGAAGAAGAGAAAAATGACCCCAACCCCGGACTTCCTTTAGCCCACATTAGGCCACAGGGCCTGCCTCTCTTGCGCTCCCATAAACCCCCAAAAGTCCCTGTGGCTTAATCATTGACCGCCTTCCTCTTGCTTGTCAGGAGATTGACAAAGAACTGGCTTGTTGGTAGGTTGCCCTCCCAGACGCCTGTCATCCCATTATTTCAACAATAAGAAGATTCTATGAACTGAATACCAAGACGCCATTTCTCTTAATGATAGAAGTGGGGTTTTGTCGTTTTTAGGCCTTGCTGATGTGTGTTTCAATACGGGTTTTATATTGTGCCTTTGGCGAACGTGACAGTGATGGGAAGTATCTTAAATCTTGAAGGCAATCATTCCCAAGATCAAGGCGATTGTTGGCGGTGAGCACGTGACGACCGCAGAAGAGGACCTGCTCTGTTATGCATATGATGCCACGAATCGTCACTACCGTCCAGATGCCGTAGCCTTTCCGGCAAATACCAATCAAGTCTCGGATGTCCTGAAACTGGCTAATGAGAATCGCTTCTTTGTGGTGCCCCGGGGTGCTGGTACCGGGATGACCGGTGGGGCGCTTGCTGTTCAGGGCGGGCTGGTTCTGGTCATGACCCGCTTCGGGCGCATCCTGGCCATTGACACCGACAATCTTGTAGCGGAGGTTGAACCGGGGGTGGTCACAGGCCATTTTCAGGAAGTGGTGGAGGAGAAAGGTCTTTTCTACCCACCTGATCCATCCAGCGCCCCGTTCAGCACGCTCGGAGGAAATGTGGCTGAGTGCGCAGGAGGCCCGCGTGCCTTGAAGTATGGTGTGACGCGCGACTATGTTCTGGGCCTTGAGGTCGTCCTCCCTACCGGGGAGATCATAAGGACCGGCGTGCGCACAGCCAAGGGGGTGGTTGGGTATGACCTAACCCGGCTCATGGTCGGTTCCGAAGGAACCTTGGGTGTTATCACCAAAATCGTACTGCGATTGCTTCCTCTCCCTGAGACAGTTCGCACAGTCAGTGTCGTGTTTTCCCGCATGCATGACGCTGCAAGGACAGTCTCAGAAGTTGTGCGTTCTGGCATCTTGCCCAGGACAGTAGAATACATGGATCAATCCGCCATACGGTGCGTCGAAGACTATCTAAGCATTGGACTTTCAATAGACGCTGGCGCCATGCTTCTTATCGATATCGACGGAAGCCTTGCTGCTGTTGAGGCAACCCTAAAACATCTTGTAGACATTTTCGAGAAGGCCGGTGCCCGCGAGATCAAAGTGGCAAGCACTGAAAAAGAAGCCAAAGAGTTGTGGAAGGCGCGTCAGGCCATATCGCCTGCCCTTTTTCGGCTTGGGCCAGATAAGATCAATCAAGACATCGTGGTGCCGCGCAGTCGAATCCCGGACATGGTCGAGTGGATAGATGGTTTAAGAAGGCGAACGGGCCTGACCATCGTGACTTTTGGACATGCGGGGGATGGCAATATCCATTTTAACATCATGCTGGACAAGCGAGATAAGCCAACCCTTGAAAAGGCTGGATCTGCAATCGAAGAAGTATTCCAGCAGACTGTGGCTTTGGGGGGAACCATCTCCGGGGAGCACGGCGTCGGTATCACCAAGGCCCCATTCATTGGCATGGAGATCGGCGGTGAAGAACTTGCACTGATGAAGCGTATTAAGGCCATGTTTGATCCCAGCGGGATCCTAAATCCGGGCAAAATCTTCTGAGACCTTGGCAAAATATCTTCTACACAACTAACCAAGAAAAAGGGGTTAGCCGAGCTAGCTAACCCCTTCTCTTTTCTGGAGCCGGCGATGGGATTTGAACCCGCGACCTACTGATTACGAATCAGTTGCTCTACCCCTGAGCTACGCCGGCTGGTTTGTTGGAATACTTTATCTCATGCGGGATTCTGGGTGGTCAAGTGAAATTTCAACATTGGTCGAAAACATCCCAAAACAGGCAAAATGAGCCGCAGAAAACGCTCACGGAGTGAGAAAAACGGCTTTACGATGACTGCATGTTTTTTATAGAAACTTCTGAGACGCAACACTAGAGTCCTGATGCTCTTGCCGTTGGATGTCCGTAACAAAAATAGTGTTGCACGCTGTTTAGGCCTTTGATATTTATAACAGTCCAAAACGCTGGCTGATGGCCAAATTAAGCTTCTACCGCTAACCAGGAAGGTTACATGAGGTGAGTTTCAGACCCCATTTCTCGTGAAGAGAGGTGGGGCTTTGTACTTTCGGGCAAGACCACATGTTTTCATTAGCAACAGTGAGAGGCCGGAAGCTGTATGGAGTAACTTGGACAAAGCAAGCCTTGTAGGAATGGTCATGGAGAATAAGCTGAAAGAACATGTCGGAAATTCTTGAGATCGTCTCGACTATATTTGTTGCAGTGATTCTGTTGGCTGGCGCGATATTGATGGGTATGGTGGCCATTGCAGGGCTGCGTTTGCTTTGGAGGGAACGCAGGACCGCGTTGGGGAAAACCAGAACAAAGGAATCGCCGAACTTCTATTCGCAGATTGCAGATACTCGTGTTGGAATTTACCAGAGCTATATTGATCGTGCCTTCAAACTGTCTCCGACATTGGAGTTTGAGGAAAACGATCCTCGACTGTCCAGGTTGCTGGAGGAGGCAGTCAGCAATGATTCTTTGAGTGATCTCTGTTTGCGGGTGATGATAATTCAGTACGCCCGTGCTGATAAGTATCTGCGTGAAAAACATCAACGTCATTGGGTGGAGAAGGTAATGAACCGTGAGGAAAGCGATTTTTTCCCTGACCCCTGGTCCATTGTATCTGCGCCAATAAAAAATGAACGGGGTACTTGAGCGTACCATGCACCAAATACCATAGCCTCATTCTGAATGCCTAACCATCCCTCTTTTCCTTCAAAACTGCAAAACTTAAAGGCGTTCCCAATTTCCTGCTTTCATAAATGCGCGGATGTCCCCCTCTTCATACATTGTGATTTCATCGTCCCCGCCACAAGTAGAGAGTCATGTTCAACCTTCCAGTTCTGGTCAGTGTGAAATCGTTATGATATGTGTTTGCTATCTTGACTTTTTGGATACTCAGGTTACTAGAAGCCATCTCAAAAATGCGTCTGAGGCCCCATGGCGGCGTTGCAAGTCGGCTAAAAATGCTTACATACTACCCCGTGTATGCTGCGCTTTTTCGCTGCCCCGCGTCTTCCCTGAACCCTGATCCACTTTTTTGAGATAGCTTCTAGTGTCGTGTCCCAGAAATAGGTTCTATTACTGATACTGGAGCCGAAAGCCTTTTCCGAGCGACATTGAGCTTTTTCGGAGCCGGACTTCAGCTGAGTGGAGCGTTAAGAATCATAAACTGTTTGAGGGCATTAGGCCC
>JBFEUB010000115.1:0-11323 GCA_041547605.1 Desulfobacteria bacterium | reverse complement strand
CTCAGACAGCTTGCAATTTTAAACGCCAGTCACATTCAAAAATCTTCTCCAAAATTGCACAATGTCGTTCGCCAAATAATATTTTCAATCATCAACGACTTGCGAGCAAACGGAACATATTTTTGACAATCAGTCTAATCTTCCTTAGTGAAATAGTCCGAGATGACTCCCATAAAAGGGTTGTATTTTATGGCATAATGACTGAGTCTTTGTTTGACAAAATGCTGTGAAATTTCTTTGTCTTCTTCATGGATAGTATTTGCCCGTTCTTCCCACGCCCGGGTATCTAAGGCCAAAATTGCTTCCACCTTTTTTCTATAGAAGTCAGCCACGCGAAGATCTGAATAGGCATTTACAAACCAAGGCAGAACCCGCCCAGCCTTTTTCAGAAAGAGATTCTGTTTTTCACCAAAGTCAAGGCAAGAAGTTTCCGTGAAATTCACTAGCTTATTCATCTTCTCATAATCAATGTATCCGCCCTCAGCGCTTAACTCATAGGCTTTGGTGCGGGGAAATGGGAAGAAAAATGACCACCTGAAGCGCCCGGGTTTTGCCTTTGCGGTTAATCTGATTGTGGCCAAAATATCCTCATGGGTCTCATCGGGGAGTCCAATCATTAGGAACGTAGAGGTATGTAGTCCAAATCGGTGGGCGGAGCGTATAGCGTCAACGATTCTTTCGTTCGTCATATGGCGCTGAAGCACCTGCTTACGTATTCGTTCGCTTCCACTTTCCACTCCAAACTTAACAATTCTACATCCGGCCTGGCCCAGATAACGTGCCCGATCTTTGTCAAAAAAGCCCACATGAGCGTTTACTACAAAAGGAATGGAACAAACTTTCTGATAGGCCTGACAAAACTCCATGACATACTGCCGACGAAAGGTGAAAAGATCGTCGTCGAAGATAAACATCTTGATATTCTGATAGTTTCCAAGGAGGTACTCGACTTCATCAATTACCTGTCTCACCTCGAAGTGTCTGATATAATTCAATTGTCTGAAAGTACAATTAAGATCTTTTCGATACCGTTTTACCATTTGATGATTGAAACAATACGAACACGAAAAGGGGCAACCACGGGAAGCCATTAAGCCAACCCAGCCATTTTTTCCATCAATGATTTTTTGGAAATCAAAGATGCTGTAATCCTTAAAGGGGAGCTTAGTGATATCAGGCAATGGCCTCACAGGATTAATGCGAACTTTGCCATCTTGGATTAGTCCTATGTTCTTCACTTCGGCAACATTTTCGTTCCTGGCCAATTTCTCCACAAAGTCAAGAAAGGGCTCCTCGGCCTCTCCTCGAAACACATAGTCAAATGAGCTAGTCTCTAAGATCTCTTCTGGTGCTGCCATGGCATGAATTCCACCGCATACGAGAGGGGCCGAAGTTGCTCCACGGGCCCAAGAAGCCAGTTTCCTTGCGTACGGCCATTGGTTGGTAACGACAGAAAACCCTACTACGTTTGGAGCTAGCTCTTTCAATCGGTTTGTGAACTGTTCCTTGGAGGGCAACGCGCAAAGATCTTCACAAAACTGCCACAAGTGCACGCTATGCCCAGCCTTTTTTAGGACTGCAGATATATGGGCGAGGCCGTAGTTGAATCCCAGTTGCGACCCGGCGTTAGGATAAATAAATAATATTTTCACCTGTTATTCACTTCCTTAAGAAATGTCTGTTCTTGCACAGAACTAAATGTCATTTTTCTACATGTCTATCACTGACTGAAAAGGAGCCAAAAATATCGCAAGCTGTCTTGGCGCTGTAAGGCTATTCTTTCTTTCGCCAAGCAAGAGACGTCATGAGATTAGTGGTTACGAATATCTCTCACATGCATAATGCGGGCAGTGATATTCTCGACATCGATTGCCCCAGGGTTTGTCAAGGTGTCCACGTGCACGATATCGCAACTTCTCCGTCCATAGGCGCTCCAGCGGCGGATGAAACGCATATTATTAGAACCTGCGAAAATTGTTAGGCAGGGAGTTCCCAGGGCTGCTGCGATATGTTGGCAGGCTGAGTCATAACCTATAAACTCATCAGATTTTGCTATTAGAGCGGCTATTTCCCCGATTCGCGTCGTGACTCCAATAAGACCAGGGCCCAACTTCTCAAGCTTTACAGAGCCGAAAGCGCTATGCTCCACCCCATGCCCATGTTCGCTAATTACCTCAGTCAATGAACCAATATCTGCTGCTTCTTTCTCACCGTATCCTTTATCCAGTATGATAACAGTTTTTGGCTCCTTCAAGAGGGTTAAAAGGAGCTTTTCTTCTAAGCGTCTTCCCAGGCGTTTGCGAAGATTGCCTCCCACACCAAAATTTACGACAATAATTCTCTCTGCTCCATTGTTTCGAAGATTTTCACAGAACCGCTCTGCGTGGTCAAGATAAGACCTGGGAATCCACACTTTGGGATAGCAGAAATCATCCTTACCAACAATGGTATTTAACCAGGAGTTTGTTAGCTCTGCCATAGACATTTTTCTGTTTAGGGAGGTGTCAGAGCGGCTATCAAAAAAGAAGTACTGATCTAGAGGAATAACGGGCAAGATGCCAAGCTGTGTCAGACGAGAGTCAGGATCAAGCAGAATGGTCCTTTCAAGAGGACACGTGGATAGCTCTTCCTCAACGATCCGGAGGATTACATGCCAACTTGAAAGACGTTCAAGCAAACCTCCTTTTTTGGAATAGGGGACTTTTCTTATCCTAATGCTAGGGTTGTCCTGATAGATCTCTTTGAGCTTGTTCTCACCAATGAGTACCATTTCTGCTCTCGGAAAGGCTTTGCTTAAGCGCTGTATAATAACACTGGTGATGGCGACATCCGCACCAATAGTCACCCGAGACAACAACAGTATTTTCCGAATCTGTTTCTCATGGGGCAAAGAGGTTCCATTTGCTCGTATGTTGGCAATTCTGTCAAGGAGGTCTTTCTCGGAATAGATTCCAAAATGCCGTAACGTCAGATCAAGTTTCTTGCCTGCGGGAATGTTGCGACAGTATGAAATGACCTGAGCCATCACCTTATTGTAAGTTGCGGTCTGAAGTTCCTCGAAATCATCACAGAGTGTCTCCACGATGATCCCAAATAGGGCTTGTGCTCCTGGATTGCCGAACTTGGAATCTTCCGAAAAGGTGGTGATTTCACACAGGAGATCAATGTAATCTTCCTCGTAACCACAATTCTTTAAATAGTGATCCAAGAAGGAATAGGCAATTTGGTGTGATAAGCGTTTTAGTTCGCCCGGGTCACAGCCTTTCTTTTTCAACACAGACCATTTGTCTCGATAAGAAGAAGCCTTCATTGGTTATGCAAAGGTCTCCAGGATTTTCTGACTTGCTTCAAATACGGTATGGGGAGTAATTCGACGCATACAATCATGATCGTGAGGGCATTTCTTTTTGTGGCAAGGAGAACACTCCAACTCCTCCCGCAGAACGCGCGTTTTCTCAAGATTAGTAGCCGTATACCGAGGATCTGTAGGTCCCATGATCACCACGACAGGGACATCGAAAGCAACCGCATAGTGCCGGGGGCCGGTGTCGTTTGTGATTAGCAGATGGCACCTCCTGACCAAAGGTTTCAATAGGGCCAAATTCACCTTATCAGGCCCCGTGTTGATAATAGTTGCCTTACTCATTTCTACAATAGATTGTGCTAGTTGGTTCTCTCCAGGGCCTACGAACAACAGAATTTTACAATCCCACCGGGTCTCTAATAATTCTGCAAGCTCTGCAAAATACTTAGGAGGCCAGCACTTGGAAGATCCAAATTTAGCCCCGGGATTCAATCCAATAATCATGTCCCGAGACATAACTCCATAGCTTGCGAGGAGCTGGTTGCCTTTTTCCTCAAGTAAGTCAGACACAGCAAGATGTGGCTTGACCGCATCTGGGAGTGCTAAACCGAGTTGACGGCAGATCCTCATATAGTAATGGACCATAGGAACAGGCAAGATTCCATTTTTCAATTGAATGGGCTTTGGCCCACCGCGCAAAAGCCAGGATCTGCCATTCCTGCGATAGCCATATATCTCTTTCACTCCGGCAAGTCGCATGCTTAAAGCGGAACGCACAGAATTTGGCAAGACAATTGCCAGATCCGGCCGTATCCTTCGAATATTCCGAACCAATTTGTAAAATCCTCTGGCCGATTTATCATCGGTACCAATGACATGATCAAACCAGGGTCCATCCTCAATCACCCCACGCACATAGTTCCTTATCACCGCTATGAGCTTCGACTCATGATAGTTGTGGCGCAAACAGTCAAATATTGGAGTGGCCATGACTACGTCGCCTACCCAGTTAGGGCAACGAACCAGGACTATTTTGGGTTGTTGGTTCATAGAAGAATTCCGATGTATAAGAATCACCTCATTGCTGCCGCATGTCAATGTTAGGATGCCAAACAGCGTATAGTGGGTATTTAAGTCTTAAATCGTCACACCTCTTAGCTATGGGATACTCCGCATGGTGAGAGCGTCCGAAAGCTTCTTTTTGACTTCTTCCACACTCACAAGTCGCATACATAGCCTGCCGAGGCCAGGGCATCGTTTCTTGTAACAGGGAGAACACGCAACTTCAGACTGAACTACAAGGTGCTCACTTCCGTAAGGTGCAGTTCGCCTGGGAGATGTTGGGCCAAAGAATGAGACGTAGGGAGTTCCTACTGCTGCTGCCAAATGACCCGGTCCAGAGTCAGGGCCGACAGCGACTACTGCTCCCTTAAGCACACCAACAAGTTCAAGAAGTGACGTCTGCCCAACCAGATTGATTAGCCCTGCAGAACTAACCTTTTCAGAAAGTGCGGCAGCGGAAGGTGCCTTCGAGCGGTCACCAAGAAGCACAACGTGGCTCTTTCCAGAAGAGAGAATATCCTTCACTAACTGATAATAGTTATCAAAAAACCATTCTTTTGAGTCCCAGGAAGAACCTGTCACAACGGCAATAAAGGAGTTCCTCATCTGAGAGACGATATTGGGTGCGGTAGCCTTAAAATCAAGCGAAGAAAAGCCAAAGTCCAGGGAGGTTGGCTCGGATAAGCCCAAATATTCCGTAAACTTGAGATAATGATGCAATTTTGACACCGCATTGCTCATGTAATCGATGTGTTCATTATTAAAGAGCCAATTGAATTCCTTTGTATTGCGCCGATTGAAACCAACTCGTCTGTTTGCCCGTGAAAGCAGGGAGAAAAAACCGCTCTTGAAGTGACGCTGCAGGTCAAGGGCAATATCAAAGTGTTCTTCGGCTAAATTGCCAGACAGGTCCCATACCGCTTGAACCCCCCTGGGACGGTCAAAGACAATCATTTTGTCAATCTGAGAATGAAGGCGGACCAGTTCAGCCCATTTAGGCTCCACAAGCCACGTCACCCTGCTCTCCGGTAAATGCTTCTTAATATGAGCTACCAGACAGAGCCCTCGTACCACATCCCCCAGAGACCCCATCAGAATGATAAGAATCGAGGGCGCGGGAGGTAGCTCTTGTCTGGAAGTGGCAACCATAGTCATCCTTTTAACGTTCACTGAATCCGGTAGTCTTTGTCAAGCCCTGCTGAGAGCATATCACAGAGCGTCTCCGACAACCGATGCTTAATTACGGCACGACGCCAACGCCTGAGGTAATGATCTCGCAACTTCTTCTTGTCCATCCCAGAAATACAGGCCCTGTCAAAATCAAGGAAAAATACCCGATAACCATGGCTCACCAATACATTGCCCGGATGCAAATCCACATGAAAGATATGGTTCTTGATAAGCGTGGAGACCTGATTGATGACGTCTTTCATCACAATGTGGGTACGTTCTTCATCCGCACAACTGAGTTCAGCAAGAGTTTGTTTCTCCTTGATCTCTCTGGTTACCAGCCACCCTTGATAGAATAAGCCGCCTCGGTAGGCATAGGCAATAGGTTCGGGGGCATTTACACCGAGGCCCCTTGCTTTCTGCAACAGCTCATATTCAACCTGGCAACGCGTTTTTCCCGACCTCAGATATCTTCGTTTGACCAGGTATCGAATAAGTCCCCCGTGGGTATAATATTTGACGACCACGGATCCTATCCCCTCAAGGTGAGCCACGGCAACGGAGCTTCTTCCACCAAGAACAGAATGGGCCTTACTGGTTGGCTTGTTAAATAGCCTAATGAGCCGCTGACATTGTTGGTCACTAAGCTCCGATGATGACCCGAAATGATACGAATCATATATTTTGGTTAACGCCGTACTCATAGCATACAATGAGGCTTACATGCGCCATTATGAGGCTTTAACATATTGAAATAACGCTACTTACTTTCTGGGCTGCGAAATTGTAGAAAAATGAGGGTTGTGTGTCAAGCAACTAATCGCCTCAACATCCGTTGAATTTAAGCAGGAGACAAAAGGTTTTGATCCGGTTTTCTACACAAGCACTTTGCAGACGGTCTATATGTATTGAGGCCCGCCAAGGCCGATGCGTCGGTGATTAGTGGACAAAATGTGAATCTGAATACCGCTTTCAAGCAAACAGAGTTTCTCAGGTTTTTCTAAGAGTTAAAGATAAGCATGCGGAAAGCTTACAGTCCCATGTGTCCGTAAAAGTCGTCCGCTCCCCTGTCACCAGGGTGTGGGACTGGAGGTCGGGAGACATCGGCACGACAGCGAACTTCAATGGATCCTGCTCGCGAAGGATGTCACTTGGGCATTTGGGGTCAAAAAAAGCGGGAGATTTGGGTGGGCACGTCCGGCTCAAGTGCAGACACGTCGCTCTGGACGTTTTCCACAAAAGCGTCTTCTGGTACCCTGGTACTCGCAGTAGCCTGGCCTTTTCCAGAACCCGGTCAGTGTTCTGCTCAGGTTCTCGGCTTGCGTTATCGTGACGGAAACTTCCAGCCCTTTCGCGGTCGACATAGTCCGGTGTTCGTTCGTGGCCCGGACGATCTGCGACCGTTCGAGGCACTGCCTGGCCTGCTCCGGTACGTGCCAGGACATAGCCCTGCCGAGTATCATGGCCAATGACTTGCCGTGAAGACGCGCGGATCCGTGGCGTGAACGTTCTCGGATGATTCGGTGGAATCTCGGAAGGCTCTTCACCTTTGCGGGTTTTTGGGTGATGTAGGAGGGGCCTGATGCAGCAATTCCATAATTAGCCGGCAAGCCTTTTCTGTGCCGCCCTGGTGGGCTTTCAGGTACTTAAGGGCTTCTGCACGCACTTTTTCATACGACGGTGGTCTTTTCATGGTCTCCACCAGGATGTCCGCAACCTCTTTCCAGTTGGTCCCACTGCGGACCAATCCCTGCTCAACGACTTCGGGACCTACCCATGCGAAGTTCTCCCATGAGGGGCCAATAACAGGAACAACTCCGCAGGTGAGCGCCTCTAGAAAATTCTGCCCGCCGAGCGGTGCGAGACTGCCACCCACAAATGCGGCCTTTGACAATCCGTAGGCAAAGGTCAGTTCACCAAATGTGTCCCAGAGGATGAGCGTTCCGTAAGGGACTTGCTCGTGAGTTTTGGATCGCAACACCCATGGTATGTCCAGACGGTGCAGGGCCCTTTCCCAATAGTTTATCCTATGCATATGTCGTGGAAACAGGCCGATGTTCGTCTCAGGTAGCCTGCGGTGGATATCGACAATAAGCTTTTCGACAACGGGTTCCTCCTCACGCCTGACGGAACCGAGCACAAGTAACGGCGTGCCAGGCCGAAGGATGCTTTCGAGTGGATTCTTCGTGCAGGAAACAGCGTTTGTGGGGCTGATCCGGTCGAATTTCATGTTTGGCATCACCTCCACGTCTTCTCTGCCGAATAGCTGGGCGAAGCGTTTGGCGTCCTTTCCGGAAACCGCGAGGATCTTGTCTGGCCTGAAGTCACGCCAAAGGGAGGGCCAGGCGAGGTACCTCGTGAGGCTTGTGGTGGTGATCCTGCCGTTAATTATAACCGTTTTAGAACCGTATTTCTTCAAGGCGGCCAGGAGACCGGGCCATATCTCCGATTCCAAGAGAATCATAATTTTTGGCGAAATGCTCCTGACGGCCGTGTCCATGATGGTGGGCTTGTCAAAAGGGAAATAGACCGCATATGCGGTCAGATCCCTGTCGTTCGGAGTGATGTCGTCAATAGCGCGGTTAAGGATTTCCATCCCTTGGCTGGTGTTGGAGGTTAGCATGACTCTAACCGGTCGGGTGGGCCTTAACGTTTTCAGAATCTCCCATGCTAGATAGGACTCGCCTGCGGAGGCGGCCTGAATCCACAAGTCTGCCGTGGGTGGCATCTTGTGCTTAAGCGTCCGTTGCTCGAATCCCTCGGCTAGGCGATGGTTCATGCGCAGGGCTGGAATGGCAAGGCTCCAACCCATGTTATAGAGGCAAAATACGGCCTTTCTTAACGAGCTGTTGGACATCTGTGCGTTCTTCCTACTAAGAATGCCTAACCGTTTCTTGGTTCTGAAAGACCCCCTTGAATTCGATGAGGCTGCCGATGAAACTTTCAAATGAATATCTGACTTCAGGTAGCGGGATGACCCCATGAAGTCTGGCCGTCAGGTAGCTGCTACTTGGCAGCCCACAGCGTCCTCCAGGAAGCAACAGAAGATCATGTCAATTCATAGACTTACCTTTAACACGTCTGAAATAGTTTCGTCAAAGGACCTAACTCCTAACCCCTATGCTACCCAAAGTGCACTCCAGCCGTGAGGTTCCGAAATGCATGAACCATTTCTATGGTCGAGCGATGGTCCCGATATCATTATTAAACAGATCCGTCGTAGTCGTTTCGGATCAATTCATTCTCATTGTTCACGACGGCTATTTGTGTTATCAGATACGCGTAAAATTTTTCACATTAACAACCGATTGTGATTCCAAGAACCGTCGCAATTGACGGGAAAAACGTCTGCCGACAAATGAAAATGAAATCGGGGGCTGAGACGGTCTGGATCGTCTATCTGGCTGATGTGGACATTGATATTTCCATAGTGGCCCCCCATAGACTGAAAAACTGCCTCAAGGTGGATTTTGCGAGGTGCACCCATTTTGGCATCACGGCGGGTTGTTTGGGGCGTAACAATTACTTACATCATCACGTGGACAAATCGGCTAACTTAGGGAGCGGGCCCGGCTTTTCCGTCTGGTTGCTTCAAGGGGACAATAGGGGCAGATCAAAAAAGCTTGTCTGCTTAGCAAGCTGATACGCGGTCTGCTTTTTAGGATATGTTGACGTTATAGGATATTTATCGGGTATTTTAGGGGGACTTTCAAAGACACTTGGGTAAGCGATTTGGCCGGTTAGCCAGGAAAAGCCACCTTCATTTAGAAAAGGGGTCGTTCAGTGGTCCGGAGTTGCAGAAAGTGATTGCAATCTCGCGGGTTGTAAAAAATCAAATTGCCAGTAGTTTAATTCTAAATAAGAGATAGATGATGCTAAAGTGGGTTGTCCTTTCAAAAAGAAATGCCCAATTGGGAAATCGTCTTACTATGCATGCCCATTTGATGGCTTGTTGCCTTGAAAAAGGGTGTAACTTTCTGAATCCAACTCTTGGCGAATATGGAGATTTTTTCATTGGCACCAGGGGGAGACTGTTGAAGCAAGGGGATACTTCTCTTAAAGGTGATGCGCTGCCAAAATGGAAGAGTAGTCTATCCTATTTGTGCGTGCGTATACTATATCAAGTGACAAAGATTTCAAGATTGTTGCCGTGGTTTCCTGTTCAGTCCGGAAAAGCAACACGGAATCCCATGGGGAAAGGGATGTGGGAGTTTCTTGAAGAGCTGGAATTCAAGAGGGGCCGTATAGCCTTTGTGTCGACTTGGAAAATTCGGAATTATGAACTATGTGCAAAACATGCTGAAGCGATTCGCAGAATATTCATACCCATTCCCTCGTTGAGAAAGAATGCTAAAGAGAAATTAAAGACCTTGCGTTCACGTGTTGATTTGATACTGGGTGTGCATATACGACATGGCGATTACCGTAAGCATAGAGGCGGAGATCTTTTTTTCCCTCCTGAAGATTATCGAAGATGGATGGAAGAATTTGCCAGTTGTTTTCCGGAGCACAAAGTAGGTTTTGCAATTTGCTCAGATGCAAAACAAAAGGCTGAAGATTTCTCGGGTTTAGCGTTCGTTTTTGGTCCAGGGAACGATGAGGTCAGTCAGTACGGTAACAGGCGCGAAGATCCAGTAAAAGCTGTCATCGTCGAGGACAATTATATGTTAAGTCTATGCGATTATATCTTAGGTACCGCGAGTACTTTTTGCTCCTGGGCAGCCTTCTGGGGAAATAAGCCCTTGCTTCAGGTACAATCAAAAGAAGAGCATGCGTTTCCGGAACGGTTTGCTGTTCCTGCAGGTCCTGATTGAAGATAGAAATAAGAACGCCCCTCAAAAATGGGAGTAAGTCCCCAGGGAGGCGTTGCGGGCCGGCTCAAAATGCTCTCTAACGTGTATGCTCCGCGTTTTCGCCTCCCTGTGCCGCGCCTTCAGCCCTAATCCACATTTTTGAGATGCGCTCAAGAATCCTAAGTTAGAAAAGAATACAGGGACATCTACTTGGAAAAGTGATTCAGGATATTCGGAAAAAAGGGAAAGAGGGCAAGGACTATTTGGATAATTGGCTTGGTGAGCTCTCAACCTACAAGATAAACAATAGTAAAGATTTTCGGGACGTAGACTTATATGCCCTGTTGAATGATGCCTATTATTATAAAATAAAGAGGGACAGTGAGAGAAGACAAGTCATATTCATTAAGACTTCTATAGGAAATTTTTATATAAAATGGAGCTTTTTGGTGCGTAGAAAGGATCAACTTAGGCACTTTTTTCTTCCACAACGCCGCTGGGCGGAATGGAAAAACCTACACAAGCTCAACGCACTAGGCTTCGATTCAGCCAAGCCCGTACTAAGAGGTCAAAAGTTTGATAAAGACGTAAAGCGTTATTTCATCATAACAAAAGAGGTCGAAGGTACATCGTTCAATGATTGTAATGAGTTAAATGCCAGGATAATAGGTGAGTTTTTTGCAAATATTCATAAACAAGGTGTTTACTTCGCAGACTTACATCCTGAAAATCTGATCATAAAGGCGGATGGGCATCCCTCTTTGATTGATGCACAAGAAATATTTTTTTTCAAGAAATTACCTAAGTCGTTAAGGGCATATAATCTCGGGAAGCTGTATCTTTCTTTAAAACCTAAACTGCATGATAGCTGGTTTGCCGAATTTCTGACGACGTACAATGAGAGATTTAGGTGTGATGTTAATGTTAGAGAAATCGAGAAGGCGTCGGTGAGACACTACAACAAACATATAAAGTCCAGGACAAGAAGGTGCTT
>JBFEUB010000114.1:0-11516 GCA_041547605.1 Desulfobacteria bacterium | reverse complement strand
TCGGATTGAAGTATCGCGGCCGCGCTGTATGCCTTGTGTGTACCAGATGGGCCACGGTAGCGTAAAATAACGTTGCCTTGCCGGTCTATGTGAACAACCTTTCCGCCGATTCTAAGTTTACCTGGCTCTATCTGAATGTGGACTTTGGGATTTGCGGCCAGATAAACCCCCAGACCTAATGAAGGTAAGGCCTTGCCATCAAAGACCCCAAATAGTTTAACCCTTCGGTAGATTCCATCTGGGTCCGGATTAAGACGAACATTACTGAGTATGGCTGAGTTCAGTGCCAGTTCACTAATAGCCATTGTAGCCCGCGGAAATATCATGTCATCTGAATTCGTTTGGTTCAGCCATCTCTTCAGCCCGTTGATTTTGAAATCCGGTGAAGGTATTTGTGATGGCCAGCGCGTTAAGCTCCCACTGTGCTTTCCCATAAAAACAGCTCCTGCCAAACGGCCGAATTCTGAAGCCGCATTGCCAAAAGCTGCGTCATCGTCAACACCGTAGGTGGAAGGTTCGGTAAAAAGCACGTCAAAAGCCAGAGCTTTGGCCCCGCTTCTCTGGAAATAGTTGACGATGGCTCCGTAAATTTCCCTGGGCCAGGGCCAGGTTAAGCCCATTTCTTTTTCGGCCCAGTCCAGACTGTTTTGATCTAGCATAACAAGCCGAATATCGTCCGTAGTCTTGCCCGGCTTGGCCATGACTGAAGCCCGCCAATCCCAGGTCCTTGCTTCCCAGACGTCAAGCAGGCCCAAGCCCCAAAGCGACAGGGCCAGGGTAGCTCCTGTTATCCCCACGATCAGACCTTGGATGGACTTTTTGCCAAAGATTGATCGTTTTGTCATGTTCTAAATATTCCCTAAAGCGGCTATGAATCTTGCCTGTCTTGTTTTGGGTCTTATTACACTTGTGGTTTCGCCGATAATCTTTTGGATATCGGCTATTCGGCTGGCTGGCGAAGGATGTGTTTTGGCAAAGTCGAGTCCTTCTGGTTTAAGCTTTTTTCTCATTACCCTAAGCATGTCCACGAGTCCCTTAGGATCATATCCCACACGCTTCAGAATGGTCACTGCTGCTTTGTCTGCGTCACGTTCAAAGTTTCTAGAGTAACCATTATTGACCAATGTAGCGGTGATGTCTGAAATGGAGCTTTCAAAGGTTTCTGTGAGTTCGGCCAGTTCCTCTCCGCCAAAGGTCTTGGCCGCCTCAATGCCTATGGTAGTCAAAGCAAATGTTATTCGTGATTTTTTAATGGCCTGCAGCCCATGCTTTGCCTGCACGTGACCGATTTCATGGGCCAGTACCGCAGCAACCGCGTCTTCATGCTGGCAACATCTTAGCATCCCACGTGTAATAAAGATGAGCCCACCGGGTGCGGCCAAAGCATTGACCTCATCCGAATCTTGTATCAAAAAGTGGTAGCCGCCAAAAGTTTCAGGCATATCCGAGGCCTTGGATAGAATCTGGCCAAGAATGTTTATATAATCGTTTGCCTTTGCACTGTTATATGGTCTGTATTTATTGAGAATTACAGCACCAACACTGCGGCCCACGTAATATTCCTGTTCCGGTGTGAAATCTGCAAAGCTGCGGGCAACGGCCTTCGTGCTTTTTGAGATTGATTCTCCTTGGGCTTCGGTAATTAAGTCGGATGATACACCTATGCCGATTATTGCGTCTGTTGTCGCACAGCCGGGAAAAAACACAACAAAGAGGAACATAACCCCCAGGCCAATAACCGCAGATTTGCCGGCAAAACTCCATAACTGTGGTCTGTTTAAGATCGTCATCAAGAACCTCCTTCGGGGGACAAATCTCCTTCTTTCAGGAACTGTTTCATCTGTTTCTGGGAAACTACAAACTTCTCCATTTTATCGATCCAGGTAAAATCAAGATTTGAATTCTTGGCCCTGAATTCCGATTCAACCTGTTGATTGAACCCCTTGCCGGCTAGGGCAAGCTCCTCGCCTGAGGCTGCAACCTCTACATTTTCAGATCCGGCTTTGAGCACTATTTTCTTGGGTGTAAGAGCAGATGAGTGCATCCATCCCTCAACAGCACTCCCAGATACACCCACTCCTGTCCAGGACCCCTTTTCCTCACGAACATAGACCCGGTCTCCATAAGCAAGCTCGGTCACTATCCTGCTCAAAAAAGAGGGCGCTAAACGGACGACCCCCTTTTTCACCTGAACGCTCATCATTTGTCGCCCGGCTGCAAGGGCCGCCAAACCTGTCAGGCATATCAGGAGAAATGTAAAAAGGGACATTGTTAGCTTATTCATTTCTTTGATACCTCCTTTCTACAAGCCAATCACTGCGTTCAAGCGCCTTGCAGTGTTGCTTTCGTGAGACAGAGAATCTTCAGATGTAAGGAATTTTATAAACCTTCCCGGCCTAAAGGACACGGACCGCCAGCAAGGAAATGGTGCATTTTAATAGGTATGATAGATGCGCTTACCCCAGCTGAACCGGTTATTATTGGATGCTTAAAGTATTTGGCAATCACCACTGCCCCTTTTATCGGTTGTTTAGCCTCGCATGTATCGCTTTACCTGCAAAGTCTGGCTTGTGACAAATCAGCCAACTCGCAAGACATGGGGCAACAGACACGGTGGAACAAGTACTATGTGAAGCTTTTTCATGAGCCCCAGAAGAGGGGCTGTGGCAAGTCCAACAAAGCATTCAACATAGCGCAACCGATGGTGCCTGGTTCCTCACATCGAAAACGGAAGGTAACGTGCCGATATGGATACCCACCAACCAGGCGACTTCGTTAAAGGTTTCTAACCAAAATAATAAGATTCGTCAACCCGTACGGAAAAATTGTAGCAAAACGATTATGCTTTAATAACAACGTGTTGGAAGCAAGAAAACAGCAACGCAGGTTGTCCTTGGGCTGCCAGAAGAATGCAGGTAGGAAGAACCTATGGCCTGATATACACAGAGAGAAATCTGAAATCAGGGTTGTTTTCTATTTCCTGCCGTCCTTGCTTTGTGTTCGACAGAAGATTTTTGGGGCACCTTATTCACTGTGTATCGGCACCTCGGACACACGACACAAAGCTCCAGCCTTTGCATTCGGCTATGACACTTTGGGCAAGTCATTGGCTTTCTACCAATAGGATTTGGGAACTCTTGACTGCAATGATTTTAATCGGGGATTTGACTAAACACCATCTGGGTGAACACTAATTTTTTGGAGGTAAATCACCATTTTTTTGAGAGGAAGTTACCGGGGAAAGCCGACACACAGGGGGGGCGTCACATTCAGGAAAACGGGACGGCCCCCCCCCGGCGAGGGCATCAACCAGGGGGTGGCGAAAAAAAGGTCATGACAAAAGTTTTGGAAGGCGTCGTGCCTTACGCATTGATATCTGAAAGCTCAGAGAACTTCGAAAGGCCGACAGTAGAAAGCCCCGAAACGAATCAAGCCGGGGGAGCACCTGAGGCTCAGAGGGGCACAAAAGTTCGGGGCTTTTGGGCTAAAGGCAGCGTCATTCGTGACATGCCTCCGCTGACCATACCTAATATCAAATATCTTATTTGCGTCAACACTGCTTTTTTGAGTATAAAATACGTACTTACATTAAGTATTATCACATAGATAATCGAAAGGAAGTTGATTTGAATGGGCGTAAGCTCAGAGAAAAGAAGATCGGTCGGCAGGGAGAGCTTGCGCAAAACATGGCCAAAAAGGTTGGGCAAGGCTTGAGGTGACATGGTTAAGAGCTTATACAACCTATACCCAACCAAAAATGAAAGGGAGTCAGCCGCAAATGGCTAACCCCCTGATATTCCTGGCGGGGACGACGAGACTCGAACTCGCGACCTCCGGCGTGACAGGCCGGCGTTCTAACCAAACTGAACTACGCCCCCGGGTTCAGTATGACGATGGTAGGCGGAACAGGGCTTGAACCTGTGACCTCCGGCTTGTAAGGCCGACGCTCTCCCAACTGAGCTATCCGCCCATCGTGTTGGTGAGTGGTAAATCCAAAATTGGCTGCCGGATCCCCGTTTATAAATCCCAAAAAAGCAAACAGGCGCAAGATATCAGGCATCGGGTATGAGAGAACATTAACAGGCAGAATCGGTTCACGAATAACCAACAAGCTCAAACGTGTCAAGCAAAATATATGGCAGGCTCAGTTTATCCGGAGGGATTTTGCGGCCTCTTCCTGCTTTGGAATGAGCTCGGGAGGCACTATCTCATCTTCTTGTCGTAAAAGCGCTTCACCCGTTGGCAAAAGGATCGCCCGGGATAGGACGTCATCCATGTGGCTTGCAGTCATCACTTCAATCTGTTTCAGGATCTTTGCGGGAATCTCTTTCAAATCCTTACGGTTTTCATCCGGAATAATAACCTCGGATATCCCACCCCGGTGGGCCGCAAGGATCTTTTCTTTTAGCCCGCCAATGGGTAGAATACGACCTCGAAGGGTGATTTCCCCAGTCATGGCCAGACTGCGGCGAACCGGCCTTTTGATAAGCGCAGATACAATGGACGTGGCCATGGTTATGCCTGCTGACGGACCGTCCTTTGGCGTCGCCCCTTCGGGGATGTGGACATGGATATCTACTTTCTTGTAGAAATGTTTATTTAAGCCCACTCTCCCAGCCCTGGACCGTACATAGCTCATGGCCGCATGGGCGGACTCCTGCATAACTTCCCCGAGCTTTCCTGTTACCGTAAGCTTTCCCTTACCAGGCATGATGACTGTCTCAATGGCCAGCAGTTCTCCACCCACTTGAGTCCAGGCCATACCCGTTGCCATGCCGATCTCATCCTTTTCTTCCAGCTGTCCATACCGAAACCGAGGCACACCCAAGTATTTTTGTATGGACTGGACGATTATTTTGTGACGCGTCTTGCCATCACCTTTTGCGACCTCCCTTGCCACTTTGCGGCAAATGGAAGCGATTTCGCGCTCAAGATTACGCACACCCGCCTCACGGGTGTAACGACGAATAATCCTCTGAATAGCGTTCTGCGTAAACTGAATGTTCGCTTCAGTCAGGCCGTTCGCTTCGGTCTGCTTAGGGACCAAAAAACCCTTGGCTATCTGGAGTTTGTCATACTCTGTGTATCCAGGTAATCGAATAATCTCCATGCGGTCCTGCAGAGGGAGTGGAATCCCGTGCAGGTTGTTGGCTGTGGTGATGAAGAGAATATTCGAAAGATCGTAATCTACGTCCAGGTAGTGGTCATTGAATGCAAAATTTTGTTCAGGATCAAGGACTTCGAGCAGGGCGGCGGACGGGTCACCCCGAAAATCCACGCTCATCTTATCTACCTCATCCAGACAAAAAACAGGGTTGTTGACCTTTGCCTTTTTCAGGGATTGAATGATCTTGCCGGGCATCGCCCCAATATAGGTCCGTCGATGCCCGCGGATCTCAGCCTCATCCCTAACCCCCCCCAAGGAAAGCCGGACAAGTTCTCGGCCTGTGGCTCGTGCCACCGATTTGGCCAGGGAAGTCTTACCTACCCCCGGAGGACCCACAAAACACAGGATCGGGCCTCGTATCTTCTTGACCAGCTTTTGAACAGCTAGATATTCCAAGATACGCTCTTTGGGTTTTTCCAGCCCGTAGTGGTCTTCTTCCAGGATGGCTTCCGCCTTATCAATGTCGGTCTGAAGCTTGCTTCGCTCAAACCAGGGGAGACCGATAAGCCATTCAATGTAATTTCGAACCACGGTTCCTTCTGCAGACATAGGAGCCATGAGTTTAAGTTTCTTGAACTCTTGTCTGACCTTAGCTGCCGCTTCCTTTGACATCCTCTTGCGCTTGATGCGTATCTGAAGTTCGTCCAGTTCGCTCTTGTGATCGTCTTTGGCCCCCATCTCCTTCTGGATAGCACGCATCTGTTCATTAAGATAATAGTCCCTCTGGGTCTTTTCCATCTGCTTCTTGACCCGCCCTTTGATCCTCTGCTCGGTCTTGTAGATTTCAATCTCAGCCTGCATGAAGCGGAACAGGAGGGTCATGCGCTCCATCGGCGCCACAGTCTCAAGCAACTGCTGCTTATCCTGAATCTTGAAATTGAAGTGGGCAGCTACAGTGTCAGCCAGTTGTGACACGTCACTTATCGCCGATATATTGGTTATGAGATCCTTTGAAATGTTCTTGTTAATCTTGGCATATTCTTCAAACATGCCCACGACCGTTCGATTCACAGCTTCGGTTTGGGCGTCCGTTACTTCCGGTTCAAGTATTGGCTCAACCTCACCTAAAATGTATTTTTCTTTGTCCGTAAAGCGAATGAGCTGCGCCCGCTTTTTGCCTTCGACCAGTGCCTTAACCGTTCCATCTGGGAGCCGAAGCAGTTGGAGGACTGTTCCAATGGTCCCCACGCCATATAGGTCCTTTTCGCCGGGCGAGTCGACTCCTGCATTTTTCTGGGTAGCCAATAAGATCCTCTTGTCCAAGTTCATGGCGTTAGACAAGGCATTAACCGACTTTGAACGCCCCACGAAGAGAGGAACGACCATATGCGGAAATACCACAACATCCCTGAGCGGAAGGAGTGGAAGGGAAATTTTTTGTTCTGAATCATTCATCGGCTTCTTCAATTTCGTTATATTAAACATGGATAGGGCTCACAGAGCAAAAGCCTGAGGTCAGCAAACCCCAGACGCTATTGAGATGCAGCTGCTTCCTGGGACTGTTCTATAAGCAAGATCGGCTCCTCACCACTCACAATGACCTCCTCGTTGATCACGCATTCTTTGACAGCGTTCATGGAAGGAATTTCATACATAATATCAAGCATGGCGGCTTCCATGATGGCCCTGAGACCTCGGGCCCCAGACTTTCGTTCCAAAGATTTGCCGGCAATAGCCTTCAACGCACTATCCGTAAAGCGGAGGGCCACGTTCTCAAATTCAAAGAGCTTCTGGAACTGCTTCACCAGGGCATTTTTGGGCTCCGTCAGTATTCTGACGAGGGCGGCTTCATTCAGCTCGCCGAGCGTCGCGATGACCGGAAGTCGCCCCACAAACTCAGGGATCAGACCAAATTTCAGCAAGTCTTCAGGCTGAACCATCTGCAGTATTGCACCTATGTTTCGCTCTTTCTGGCTCTGGATATCAGCCCCAAAGCCCATTACCTTGCCACCTAGTCGGTGCCGAATGATTTCCTGCAGACCATTAAAGGTCCCTCCGCATATAAACAGAATGTTGGACGTATCAACCTTGACAAAATCTTGCTGCGGATGCTTTCGCCCTCCCTTAGGCGGCACACTAGCAGTCGTCCCTTCAATGATTTTAAGAAGTGCCTGCTGAACCCCTTCGCCTGAGACATCGCGAGTGATGGACGGGTTGTCACCCTTGCGAGCAATCTTGTCAATTTCATCAATATAAACAATTCCTTTGGAGGCCCTTTCTAAATCATAATCAGCATTCTGGAGGAGAGACAAAATGATATTTTCAACATCCTCTCCCACATACCCCGCTTCGGTTAGAGAAGTGGCATCCGCAATAGTAAACGGGACGTCTAGAAACTTTGCCAGCGTCTGAGCCAAAAGGGTTTTCCCACATCCGGTGGGGCCGATCAGCAGGGCGTTGCTTTTCTGCAGCTCAACGTCATCCGTGTTTACCGACGTCTCAAGGCGTTTGTAATGGTTATGAACAGCTACCGCTAGGATCTTTTTTGCCTGTTCCTGCTCAATCACATACTCATCCAAAAACGCCTTGATTGTAGCAGGAGTGGGAAATTCACCCCTTTTCCGCGTCCGGGCCTCTTTTTCGTACTCTTCCTCAATAATCTCAATACACAGTTCAATACACTCATCGCATATATAGACCGCTGGGCCTGCAATCAGTTTCTTGACTTCATCCTGACTTTTACCGCAAAATGAACACCGAAGACCGTTCACGTTAGCACTTCTTCGTTTGGTCATGTGTTCCTCCGAAAATCTGCTTTATGGTGCCCTCCAGGCAAGGATGCTTCCCGAAACCACCACCATTAACACCCTTATTATAAGACTCTTTACCCAAAACGCAATCCAAAAACCACTTCCCGCCAATTTCTAAATTTCGTTGCAAATAATAGACCAGCTTGTCCCCGAATCCCGATATTCTTATTTCTTTTTCTCATCTTTTGAGGTCAGTCCAACTTCTCGCTGTGTAATCACATGATCCACAATGCCGTACTCCTTGGCTTCCTGGCCGCTCATGAAGAAATCGCGGTCTGTATCCTTTCTAATTCTGTCAATATCCTGGTGCGTATGGAACGCAAGGATCTCGTTTAGAGTCTCTCGCATCCGCAAGATTTCTTTCGCCTGGATGGCCACATCTGAGGCTTGGCCTTGAAACGCTCCCATGGGCTGATGAATAAGGATTCTGGCATTTGGAAGGGCATATCGTTTCCCCTCGGTTCCTGCAGCTAACAGCACGGCACCCATGCTGGCCGCCTGACCCATGCACAGGGTACATATGTCGGGTTTGACGTAACGCAAGGTATCATAGACTGCCAGGCCCGCACTCACCATACCACCAGGTGAATTAACATAGAAGTTAATGTCTTTGTCTGGATCTTCGGCTTCCAGGAAGAGTAACTGGGCAATAAGAAGATTTGCCACATCATCGATCAGGGGTGTCCCCAGAAAAACAATGCGATCCTTGAGCAGTCTGGAATAAATGTCATAGGCCCGTTCTCCCCGACTGGTCTGCTCGATAACCATTGGAATAAGCGGCATCACTCGCCTCCTTCGTCAATCTGATCTGGCTTTGTTTCAGGTTCCGATTCCGAGATTTCTGGTTGCGGCTCTTGTGCCTCTGCACGCTCAGCCTCTATCACTTTAATTGAACTATTCTTAATAATCGATTTGATGGCCTGTTTCTCAAGGGCCCTTTGCTGGAAAACTTCATACGCTTCTTTATAGGCATTATGGAATTGCTTGATCATGTCCACGGGCTGGTTCATTGCCTCAGCCAATTCGTTGTATGCCTCCTCCAGGATTTCTTCTGTCAGGGTAATCCCCTCCTGCTCAACCACCTTCTGCGATAGCAGATACTCCCGCACCTTCCTTTCTGCCCTTGGATAGTATACCTTAGACAGGGCCTCATCCGTGGAACCCGTGTCCTTCAAAGACATCCCTTTATAGGACAATGCATCCTGGGCCTCCTTGACCAAAGCAGAAAGCTCGTGTTTGACCAAGACCTCCGGAAGTTCAAACTCCTGCTGTTCAATCAACAGGTCAAAGATACCCTGCCGGAGTTCCATTTCGGACTGGGCCTCGCGCGTTCGTTCCAATTGCTCTCTAATGCTTTGCTTAAGCTCGGCTAACGTCTTATGTTCCCCCAAATCCTTTGCAAACTCATCATCAATCTCCGGCAAGATCTCTTCTTTAATCTCCTTTAGGGTGATCTTGAAGGAAATCTCGAGATTGGCCAAATCCTTGTTGAAATAATCGGACGGAAAATGCACGGAGAATTCTTTGCTTGTATCAGGGCGCATCCCTATAAGTTGATCGTCAAATTCCTTTAATATTCGCCCCGAGCCAACCTCGACCCCAAAGTTTTCGGTTTTGCCAGCCAGTGCAAAGGGTTTGCCGTCTTTGAACCCCTCATAATCGATCAGGACATAGTCGCCCTTCCGAACCGGTCGGTCTTGCTCAATGCCCTTGAGCTGGGCCTGGCCTTTCTGGAGTATCTTAAGCTGCTTGTCAATCTCTTCGTCATCAACCTTGTATACCTTTTTCTTGAGCTCAAATCCCTTGAGGTTTAAGTCCTCAATGGGAGGCCGTACCTCTATTGTGGCAGAATAATGATATGGCTTGCCCTTTTCGAGTTCTGGAGGGTCAAGAACAGGTTCACCAAGGGGCACGAGCTGGGTCTCTCGAAGTGCCTCAACGTATGAATTCTGGATCAACTGACCCGAAACCTCTGCATGAACATCCTTCCCGAAACGTCGCTCCAAAATAGAAAGCGGGACCTTCCCGGGGCGAAATCCTTTGATCTTGGCGTTTTTTCTGAGGGTCCTATACGACTTGTCCAGCTCCCGGGTCACCTCATCTTCCGGAATTTCCACATTCAGCGTCTTCTTCACCGTGCTTATATCTTGAACATCTATCTTCATCAAATTCCTTTCCTACGCGGCTGAATTGGTGCGAGAGGGGGGATTTGAACCCCCAATCCCTTAGCGGGAGCTGGATCCTAAGTCCAGTGCGTATGCCAATTTCGCCACTCTCGCATGAAGGTTATTGATTTTCTGCTAAAGTGATATTAAGTGGTTACAATTAAATAATCGGCATTTCTGTGTGAAAGATACAAAACCGTACCAGGCACTTAAAATTACTGTCAAGCTCAAATCCTGTCAAGGGGAATTGAGCCAAAATGCTGCAGTAAACGTCAATGAGTTATAGATATTCAGGCATATTCAATTATCGGAGTGCAGCCTCACATATGACCTGGGTTGCTTTGTTGGTCTTGGCGTGTTTCCCCACGACCGCTTACCCCGCTCAACCCACATCGGTTGAAGAGCGGGGGCTCGTCCGAAAAGTCATCGTGGTAGACCCTGGACACGGTGGCCAGGATCTCGGTGCTGTTGGGCCGTCCGGGCTGACTGAAAAAGTTGTCACGCTATCAATGGCTAGAAAGATAAGGGATATCCTTTCTGTGGGCCATGAAGTGCACCTGACCCGTGACGATGATTACAGCGTGGCTGTCGAGCGTCGGACCGAACTGGCAAACCACTACCGCGCCGACATTTTTATCTCCATTCATGCGGGCGGTGCGTTTGGGCACCAAGGCCGCGGCACGGCGATATTTTATCATCGTCATCGCAACACGGGTTCAGGTTTCACACCCTATCGACGTTACAAGAACTCCTGGCAAATTGCAGAAAAACCGATTCTTTGGGACGACATTCAGGGCCAGCATACAGCCAAGAGTGAGCGCCTCGCGAGACTTGTGCACAGGCATCTACTGGGCAAACTTAGCCCGGACGATAAAGGGGTTCGTGAGGTACCTTTGTTGGTTCTCCGGGGTGCGGACGTCCCGGCCATTTTGCTTGAGATTGCCCATCTGAGCCATCCTGCCGAGGAGGCAGAACTCAGGAAGCCCGAAGTTGTGTCCGCTGCCGCCGAAGCCATATGTGAGGCGATAAGGGAATATTTCAGCGAATATCCATGACCTATCAATGCACCAGCTACGATAACCTTGCTTTATGGCCTCAAGTCTAAGAAAAGAAAAAGGCAATCCGTTACTTTCGAATCCCAATTTGCATACGTGCCGATCGCGCCGCACGTCGCCTTAAAACCCTCGCTTCAGGACTCCGATAACCCATCACTGCGGTTGTGAGCATAGCAAACTAAAGTGGTTGCATCGATGAAAGAGGCATGATAAACGAAAGACGCACGCGGGGCGTGGCGCAGCCTGGAAGCGCGCCTGCTTTGGGAGCAGGAAGTCGGAGGTTCAAATCCTCTCGCCCCGACCAACAATATCAAACACTTGCCAGCCTCTCATTTTTCTCACTTCCAAAATTTGACATAAGTTTGACATTGGGTTTGGT
>JBFEUB010000113.1:0-11576 GCA_041547605.1 Desulfobacteria bacterium | reverse complement strand
CGATACTGGCTATTTTGGAGCACAAATATGTTTCCCCCCCGACAACAGCGCGAATAGCGTGGACCAGTTTCTCTTACGCACACTCTTTTAGAAAATAACCGGAGGCTCCTGCTTTCAACATGGCGACAACAAACTGCTCATTTGAATGCATTGATAAGGCTAGTATCTTAATATTTGGGGCTTCAGAAAGAATACGCCTTGTGGCTTCTATGCCGTTCAATCCGGGCATAGTAATGTCCATGATGACCACATCTGGAGATAATTCCCTGGCCAACGTAACAGCACTCTGCCCATCTACCGCCTCGGCTATAACCTTCAAGCCAGCATCCTTTTCAATAACGCGGCGCAGGCCTTCTCTCAAAATCCTGTGATCGTCTGCTATCAAAATTTTGATGCTCATGATGAATACCTAAAAAAACTACGTCAAAATTCAGTGTTTTGTTTAGGATCTCTTCCACTATAGTTTGTTCTGAAAGACCTAAATCAACAATTAGGGAAACTGTGGATTTCGTGGTTTGAGAATACCTATTTTGAAGCCTGACGACTGCTTAGCTAAGTGGGTGAGTATTAATGAAAGAGTCCAATTTTGTGACAATAAACACTGTTTCTGATTAGACATCAGCCCCAACCGTAGGGCAAAGAGGAGTCTTAAACGGATGGATGTTAAAGGCTGGTGGCCATTGGACACAACATGTGGGGGTAGGTTTCCTCAGTCCAAAACTAAAGAGTGCTTCCCATTATTGATGCCCACACTCGGGGTGAATCTATCAAAGGTTTCTAAATCATATGATAACTTTTTCGGCCTCTATTTTTGAGACCTTATATGGCAGAAGCTCGAATCTATCCTGATGCTTGATGCATACCTTATGCATGGTTCCTTGAGCAGCCTTTTAGCATGTAAGAAATTAACTAACCCTATAGAGACTATGGCGGAACCGCCCCGGAATGTTTGAACTCCGGGGCAGCAAACCACATCATTAGCATTCCACAGGCCTAGAAGGTTATGATTATGTCTATCTGTATACGATCTTCATCCTTTTGGCCGTCTTTTGCCTCATCTTCACGTTTAGTAGCGAGGAAAAAAGTGCTCCTGGCTTGAATATTGTGCATAAGAAAATATCGACCTTGAAGGTAGTGCCCTTTGTTGTTTGTTCCACCAGCGTGGAAGTCAGAGTCTACGAACACAGCAGGAAAGGCATAATCCTCCAATTCCTGGTAAAAGTACTTTGCGTACCAATCACCTTTTTTCTTGTTGTTGCCCAAGTCGAACCCAACAAGCCATCCTGAGTCACGGTCATCACCTCCGTAGGCCAGAAGGTCCGCAGGGTCATCGCCGAACGTTCCACTCGCATCAGTTTGAACAGCGCCCTTCTGAGCGAGCTCATCCACATCAGCGTCAGTATTCACAATGTAGTCCGCGAAGATGGAGAATGGGACCGGCAAGACGTCTTTGAACTTCACTTTTGCGCCCAATTCCCAACATCCCCATTCATTGAGAAGCTCTCCATTGCTATCGAAAACCATTTGTTGACTATGCTCGTTATTGTATCCAATGAATGTCTCTGTATCATCCAGATCACCACGGTCGGCTTCGAGGGTATCAAAGTGCATGTAATCATAGTATGCACCAGCAATTTGGAATTTCACTTTCTTGGAAGGCTTGACCTCAAAGCCAAGTTGATAGGCTAAAAGGGTGGGATCTCGGTCGCTTTTCTCTGCAAGATTCAATTCCTCGATAAACCACTGTCCAAAGTTCGCAAAGACGCCAAAACCGTCAGCGGGATCGAATTTGACCGTTTCAGACAACCCCTCTGGATGGACGTCCGGGTCCCACACCAGAGGAAAAGTGAAGAGTGGGTTCTTGTGCTTTCCACCAGTAATTTTGAAATAGTCGCAAGGCTCCCAGGACGCATATACTAGGTCGATAAAGAGGTCTTTCCCCCTGGCGTGTTCATCAAAACTCTGGTTGGTCGTATTCTGAAAACCTGATCCAGATGCCAATCTGACCTCGACGTCCGTGTTGTCGGTTGGCTCAGCTTTTATACCAAAGCGGAGGCGGAATCGCTCCCGATTGCGGGCGTAATCGTCAGCCCCGGTATCCCTCCACTGAGTATCATGGCGTAGTCTCAAGTCTCCTTTAAACGTCATTTTTTCTAACACCTTAAGGTAGTGTCCTTCAGCCTTTTCTTCAGCCGTTGCCTGACCTTGAACCGCAATACAAAGCACGAAACCCGTCAAGAGTAATACACATAGTCGTAATGCTTTCATTGGACATCTCCTCCTGTTTAAATTGGCTTGTTTGATATGCGATGGAGACAAGGCGGACAGCATGGCCCGCCGGATCAGCTCCTTTGCTGTAAAATTTGCCAGGCATTTACGATATGGATACGGGAATTTGCCGAAAGGAAAACACCGTTCCCAACCAAAAACCCCGAAGCAGGTTAGGGTTCACATTCCTTTGCCAAACGGGCAGTGAGGATAGGAGCACTCCGGGCAATCCCGGCACAAGCCACCATGTCCCAGAAAGGCGAGCTCCTTCTTGCCAATTCGCTCTCCAGCCAAAATGCGAGGAAATATCAAATCCAGGACCGTGATCTGATGATGGAGCCCGCAAGCGGGCACGCCCAAGAGGGGAACATCACCCAAGTAAGCCACAAGAAACATGGCACCAGGGAGAGCAGCCGCACCGTAGTGAACTTCGGATGCCCCAGCCAAGCGAATTCCCTTGCGCGTCACATCATCAGGGTCCACGCTCATTCCCCCACTCAAGAGAAGCAAGTTGCAACCCCGAGTTAAGTGAGACCGAATGGTTCGGGTGATCACTCCGACATCATCTGGGGCAAAATCCACGGCAGCTACTTCAGAACCCAAGGCCGTGACCTTCTGAGTCAGGATAGGCGCAAAACGATCTTCAATGAGTCCATGATAGACCTCGTTGCCAGTGATGATCAAGCCCACCTTGGCATGACGCAATTCCTGGACTGAAACCACGGCTCCGTTCTGGCTTGCAATGGAGGCAGCTCGCTCGACAGGAGCCCGCTTCATGACAAGAGGGATCGCACGTGTTGCGGCTACAAGATCGCCCGCTTTCACCTGGGTGTGGCTGTGGAGGGTGGCGCACATTACCTCGTCGACCATGTTCAAGGCGGCGAGGGCGGGGATGTCCACCACAAGAAGACCGTCTCTTTTTGCATACAGAGCAATCTTCCCTTCCTTTGGTTCGTTCTTCCACACAATACCCTCGCCAGCTATCCCTTCAGCAAGAATGGCCGCTGCCTCGTTCTCATGGATTTCGTCTTCAGCCAGATCAATGACGTATAGCTGGTTCTTCCCGAGACGCTGGAGTCGACAAAGGTCTTCTTCACAGACCCTGTGACCCTTGCGGAAAGCGGGGCCTTTGAATTCTCCAGGACGGATCTCTGTGATATCGTGGGCAAGCCGCCTCCCTATGGCCTTTTCTATCGGAATGGCTTTCAGCATTCTGATATCTCCTCGTTCCCGTTTAAGAGCAATCCCAACTAGACGTCGTGACTTGCGAAATGCCCTCCGGCATCCGTGACTGGATTCTTCATCCTTTTGTTTGCCTGAGACTTGTCAGGCGCCCAGTTGATGTCTGACCATGTGATGTCCCGGGCACTGGAGAAATACGAACCGTGAGCACAAGGCCTACAGAGAACGCTTCCGTTCTCTATCACCTCTCGATTATCGCGCACGACCTGCCCACACCGACTGCAGGAGGCCTTGCGTCGGGTGGGACCAGGGAGATCAAACTCGCTCAGTACAACTTTGACCTCCTGAACCCGAAACAATACACTGTCAGGCATTCGCCGATATGCTTCAGTTTGCATCTCGCGCCTGCCTTCTACTTCGGGGGCGTAAATAGTTGCAAGATCACGCGCTTCCTCTGTGGATACAATGCGGTAAGCGAGGTCAGCTTCCAAATTGAGAAAGGTGGCAGCCATAATGCCATAGTCCATGAACTTCAGCGACCGCCGACCCAGCTTCACACCGGTCACGTGTGCAACGGCATCTGCTGTGCACCGGTCCATTTCGACATAGACAATGAGTTTCTTGATTTGATCTCGCCGCGTAGGTTCATCCAGGCGAATGAGTCGGCAGCCCAAAATGGCCATGCGGACACCAACCACCTGACCAGGGCAAAGATGCCCATGAGCTTCAACCGATGATGCCAAAAGTTCTTCAAAAGGTTTCATTGGACACCAACCCTTCCGACTATGTTAAATTTAACATGATGGGAGGCATACAAATGGAGGCAGCTGACGTCTATGGGCACCATTATTGGACGCCAGATTCTGCTTCCAAACGTCCGTGCTTGGCAGAGACTGTAGACGAGTCCTCGATGAGAGGCATGGATCCGGCCAAATTCTCCATAAGGTCTTTACTCACAAAAACCTTTGTCGTTCTGGCTAATTGTTTATAGAATTGCGTCTCGGCATTTCGCTCTACGTGGTCTGCAAATTCTGCAATCCAAGCCCCAAGGTGCGAAGACAGAAACCCTTCTTGCTTCTTAAGATAACGAAAGGTCTCCTCGAAATCGGAACAACTAATTGCTTCAATCTCTTTGAAGATTAGTAAATGCATAAACTCGAGTTCTACAGCTATGTGGTCAGGTGCTTCCTGGAAATCTCCAGAAATATCGACCCCCACCTCCCTGTACAGATTTCTTGCATCCATGGTCGAGTCTGCCATAACCCTTCTCTCACCCTCTAGATAAACGGACCCATATGGGGCTGCAAGAAGTTGATAAGGCCCGACAAAGAGTTTCGAGTAGTCGACCTGTAAGGATTTGAGATCATGCGTTTTCTCCAATTCTTCTTTCATTCTGGAGACGTGCTGAGCGGCTTCAGTGCACACGACGCTAACGCATTGCTCCATGCTTTCTAGTTCTTCAATCAGATCTTTCGTTGGCAGATAGTAGCATTGGGATAGGACCCTATATGCCTCTGCTCTTTCCTTTTCCGCGGACAATAACGCCGCCGTTTCCATGGAAACACCTCCGCTGGTATGGATCAGGGAGTTCTTTGAAGCAAGCCGAACATAGGCCCCTCATTTGTTTACAGGACCCTCCAGGTTAAGGTACCACTCACCAAGTGTGTATAAAAGCAGCATCACAGATAGCGCAGATGTGGGAACGAACACTTCCCAGATGGTCGGTGCATAGCTTACAAACTGCGGCTGCCCCTCTGCCATGGGCCCCATGGGCATTACTTCCCCACTCAGTAGGAATCCGAGACGCTCAGCGAACATTCCAATCAAGAACAATGAAGACGCGGTCGCCTTACCCCAAGTTGTGGATCGCACAGACCGGAGAGCCATCAGTAGCAGCGGAACAATAAATCCAAGCCACAAAGCAATATGGTGAGACCGCGAGTGCAGCATGCGTCTGAAGCCTCCAAACTGCAACGCAGTCGCTGACACACCCCCTGTGACTGACCGCCATAAGAAGAAGAGTAATGTGATGGCAATAACAATGCCGAACAGCTTTGCAATGTCTTCGTACAAAGTGGCCCGATCTTCAGACATGGTGTCACAGGCAAAATGGCAACCAAGCGAACCGACGAGACTGACTGCCGCGAGCCCGGAGGCCAGGGCCGTAAGAGGAAAATACATCGTCAGATACGGGGCGTTGAACGCTGGACGCCCATCCGGGTGTCCAAAAAGCCAGCCCAACATGGTAGATGTGGCAATCCCGATGAGAAATACAAAGACGCCCAACGCTTTGCTGTGCACAGCAGTGTGCATTCTCCAAAACGTTGTCACCAGGATGACAAGATAGATGCCGTACAGGATGCCTAGCCACCAAAGTGGCGATGCAGGGTTCGGAGATAACAGAAAATAGATCGCGCTCAGGGGCGAGCCAAGGTGCAACACCAAGCATACAAAAGCAGCGATAAGGACCGATATTTCCAGAAAGATCGTTCGCTTTTCAATTGGTCCATATCGTTTGATGCCAAAGACAATGGGTATGGAGGATACAAAAGCAAGACCAGAGCTGGTCAGCGAGAAAAAGACATATGATGCCAGGGGCATGGTCCACACGAGGATATTGGTTTTCGCATACACCACCAACCCGGTTGTGAACACCTTGTATGCAGTGAGCAATCCCGCGAGGACGCCAAGGCTCAGTATACCTATCCACAAGCTACGCTTGATCCCTTGCATTTATATACCCCCTTTCGTGCTTTGGTAATGGGTGTGACTAAAGCTTCTTATATAATAAACCTTGGGCTCGGTTCCGAGATCTTCTTTCAGCCTGAACTGATGGTATTTTCCGATCAGAAAACTGACCTTGCTGTTCGGGTCGTCAAGATCTCCGAATATCCTGGCGTCAGCAGGACATGCTTCCACGCAATAGGGCAGCTTTCCTTTCTTGACCCTGTGGTCGCAAAAGGTGCACTTCTCCACAACGCCCGCGCGCCTGATACCGTCGAGTGTCTCTTCCCTTTCAGGATTGTAGTAGGGAAACGCCCCCCCACCAACCTTTTGGGTTTGCTCCTTGGGGGAAGCCGTGCATCCTTTGATTACGGCCTCATCGTCCTCCCAGAACTTTTGGGCTTTTTCCCAGTTGAAGTAGATGACCCCATAGGGGCAATTGAACATGCAATACCTGCATCCAATGCATTTATTGGGGTCGTGCATGGTTATACCGTTCTTTAGCTTGTGCATGGCCTTAGTCGGACAGCCGGTCACGCATGGGGCGTTCTCGCAGTGGTTGCAAAGTGTCGGAAGGTAGTGATACCTTACGTAGGGGAACGTACCTTCGGTTTTAGTTATTTTGTTGGACCACAGTATCCCTTCTGTGAGGTTGTTTTCGTTCTTGCACGCCACACTACAGGCACCGCAGCCAACGCACCTCTGAAGGTCAATGACCATCGCATATTGTGCCATCTAGCTCACCTCCGTAATTTTTTCGACTCTGACTCTAACAACGCCGTAATAAGCTGAACTGCCGCTCAAGCGATCGTATTGGGCGGGAATGATATCATTGCTGCTTCCTCCTCTGGGCACCTTGCCGAACACTTTGGCGGCCAATTTCCCGTAGGCCCAGTGGCCCTGGCCGTAACATTTCGCTATGGTGCCCGGCCTGACCCCTTCCCAGACCTTTGCCGTGCACTCCAGCTGTCCGGTCGGCGAGATCAGCTTCATCCTGTCTCCGGTTTCTAGTCCTAGCTTCCTAGCGTCTACAGGATTTATCTTAGCCACATCATCATAGCTTTCATCACCGGGATCAACATCTTTGAATTCATAATACCAGGGGCAATTGGCGGTTCGGCCTTCGCGGTTCAGTCTCGACTTGTGATCCACATGGACAAAAGGATATTCAGCCTCATCTCCCAACGTGAATGGCTCCTCGTAATGGGGTACAAAGGCCTTCTCCCCCCTAGCCTTGTAGTTACAAGTGGTCAGGATATCGTCAACGCTGCTGTTATGCTTTTCCGCATGTTTTTCCAAAGCTCCCTTCAAGGTTTCGCTATAGAACTCGAACTTCTTGGTCTTGGTTTTCATCTGACCCCACCGCTTCCTGAACGGGTAGGGATCGGAATTCCAAACTCCAGTTCGTCTGAAGTCCTCCCAACCGTTGAACTTATCACCACCCTGGTATTTGGCTGGATCCCAGAGATTTTGGGTGGCATACTTAAGGGCGTAAAGGGCAAATTCCTTCTCGTTGGTTGGGGCTTTGCCAGTTTCCGGATCTTTGTATTCTTTAAAATGCTCCAACAGATTGTCGAAACCTCTTTCTGCCAGCTTTTCTGCAATCAACCAGGGTATCTCAGTCTCGTCTGTCTTGAAATCCCATACCGGCTCAATCACCGGCTGCAGAAGAGTAACATGGCGGTATCCATTGGCGATGGATTTCACATATCCCCACTTTTCGAACATGTGATGTGAATCTGGTAAAACGATGTCGGCGAACCAGCTGAATTCCGATGCGTTGGTGGTAATATGCACGAGGAACGGAATCTTGGATAATGCCCTTTCCCATCTTTCCGGCTGGGGGCATGAAAACGCGAAATTGTTCATGTAGCCAATCGCAACCTTGATCTCATAGGGATCCTCATTTAGAATACCATCCGCTGCGTTGTTGGTGACGACGCCACCGCCGGATTTCCCTTCCTTCAGGGCTGGAAACTCCTTTCTTCCTCTCTGATCGATCTTTTCGTGCTTCTTACCCTTCTTCGCGATGTCATCAAGGAATGCATCCGGCTTGGGAAATTTCTTTGTGTACTCTTTGTTGCCCACAAGGGTGCCTCCAAGATTGTCCGCCGCACCGACTAGTCCGTTCAAAGCATGAACCGCCATGGCAGAGTATGCACCTCTCACTTGCATGCACGGCCCGCCGCCAAGCCAGGAGATGGCATGGGGCGCAGCCTTGCCGTATTCGACGGCCACCCTTTTTATCTGATTCGCTGGCAGCCCGGTCTTTTCTTCTGCCCACTCCGGCGCCTTGTCTTTTAGTTCGAGATTCCACCACTTGACAACACCGTTGGTGTACCTCTCCTCAAAATCCTTTTCATTGGCTTCTTTACCCGCAATGAATCTGTTCACGCCATCAGTAAAGTCACCGACAAATTCTTTATACCAGAGACCCTCAGTCAGCAGAACATGGGCAATGGCAACAGCCAGCGCACCGTCCTCGCCGGGCTTGATCGGAAGCCACTCGTCTGCCTTGGTGGCCGTGGCAGAGAGCCTCGGCTCTACAACAGCAATCTGTGCCCTGTCCATGGCTTTGCCCCACACCCGCGTGTAGTAGCAGACCTGTCTGTTGGCCGCGATGGGGTCAGCTCCCCAAAGAATAATGTATCTTGCATTTTCAACATCGTACTGCCTGTAACCCCAATATCCTTCTGTGAAATAGGGACCGAACTTCTCTGCCTCAGCACATATTGCACTGTGAGAGATGTTGTTCGGCGATCCGATGATCTTGGTCATGCGGTCGTAGAGAACATCTCTCATATAAGAGTATCTCCCCCTCATGAGCATATACTTGTATGTTTCGTCACGCTTCCGGAGCTCCATGATCTTGTCGGCAATCGTGTTGAGGGCTTCATCCCAGGATATGGGCACAAAACCGGGATCTTCGTAACGCCCCTTTTTAGGATTAGTTCTCTTCATGGGCGTTTTAACCCTGTCCGGATCATAGACCTGCTGCAAACCGAAATGTGCGCGCACGCAACTAACCTGTCCGTTCACCATGGAATTGGGATTGCCTCTCACTTTAACAGCTCTCCCGTTGACCACATAAATCTGTTTGGCACACCAGGACGTACAGCCCTGACAGGTCCCCGGTTTCCACTCTCCCATTTCGGTCGGAACGAACTGGCCTGTTTCAGCCAGAGCCCTCAGCGCAGGCCTCAGACCACCGCCCAGAGCTATGGCTGCGCCCCCCGTTGCAGTACCTTTTACGAAAGCCCTTCTGGTGAGTTTGGCATCATCCAAGAAACTTGCAAGCACGGCTTTCTTTTCGGTTCTCTCGTCGTTCATGTCGCCTCCATACTCTTGTAGATGTCCTGTCTGTTAATACAATCATTTAACTTCTCAAAACCGTCATAGAGTATTTCTAAGACTCATATCGCTCCAAGGGCTTCCACCCTTTTTCATTTGGCCAAGAACTTCCTTTCGACAATGTCGGCTATGCCCTTTATGTCATTCAGTTCGAAGCGTGGAACCCCCAAGTCAAGGGCAACATCAGAGAGAAGAGCAATCAGTAGGTCATTTTTATAGAAAAGCGGCTTGTCATGGACCTGGCTCCGAAAGATTTCTATTTTGGGCTTCTCTTCCCTTTTGTACCCCTCAGTTAGGATAACGTCCACGTCTCGGAAGTATTTTGCCGCCAAGTTGTCAAGGGTTTCCTGGGTTTGAACGTCTTTGATAATCGATAGTTTCTTTGGAGAAGAAATAGCCACCGTGCAGGCCCCTGCACGTTTGTGACGCCAACTGTCTTTGCCCTCGTGATCTATGTCAAAGCCATGGACGTCATGTTTGATGGTCCCAACGCGGTAGCCTCTGATCCTCAATTCAGGCACAAGCTTTTCTAAAAGAGTTGTTTTCCCAGCATTTGACCTGCCGACAATCGAGATAATGGGGACCATCATTCTCCCTTCATAAGCCATTGTTTCAAAGCAAGTCGCCAATGTTGGGCAGGACTCCTAATACTCCGGCGGGTCTCTTTACTTCTTGGTGATTCACAGTCGAAATGGTTACCTGTGTTTTGCCTTTTCGCAAAATCAGAAACACCTTCATTGGAGCTCCCTTAATAAAGAATTATTCTTTAGAACCTCAGTCTAATGAGATAGTAAATAAGGTGAACACTGTATTTTTTAGTGAAAAATACCGTATTTTTTAGTATTTCGGACAATGTAGAATGCTGCACACTGAGTTGACGAATCTCCAAAGGTCCATCAAGAATGTCTTCTACGCCTTTCCAAAGCACCAAACACACAGCGGGCTGGAAAGTGGGAATTTCGTGTTCAGTGCATTGGCCCCTTTGTCGATGGTTATACGTTAAGTCTCTTTGCTCACCGGCTTCGGGCCAAATCGGGCATAAAGGCGGTATGGGAGTCTCGGAATGAAAGATAGGTTTTTCTTGGGCAGGACCCCGGCTCTTGGTTCAGCACAGTGAAAACTAGTGGGATTGGACGAATGAAGGGCTATTCGCGGTTACCTATTGGACCGCAGGATAAGGTATTTGGAATGATTTGGGCACAGGGTTCCCATTACCTCTATTGCAGGACATGTCAAGACATGAAAACCATATCGAAACTGGATTGGGAGCAAAAAGCGAGCCTTTTCAAGGTGTGTGCCGACTCCAGACATCTTTACATTGTTTTGAATATTGGAGGGCGGAGATTTCTAGAGGGTTCTTCCCATTATTGATGCCCACATACCAGGCAGATCTATTAAAGGTTTCTAACTCATATGATAAGTTTCGTCAAACGGTGGGGGTGGTTCTGGGGAATGAAGGCTTTTTGACCGAAAATTCAGGCCGGAACCAGTGGCCGTCGCCCCGGCAGGCGACTTATGCTAAGGCCAAACGTACAGATATGAGTTGGATACTGTAAGTTTTTCGACCTCTGATTTTGAGACCTTATATGGCATTATCTCGAATCTGGCCCGATTCAAGATAAAAGGAGAAACAGTAAGTCTACTGACAGAATGTGTGATCGGCTATCTAAAACTGTATCTGAATCCGCAGGGCATTTACCCCTTCATCCTTTATGGAGAGCAACACTTTCCCCAGGCGCTCACACCAGGTGCGCACATCCTTCTCAAAGGTCGGACAGTCTCCCAAAACTTCCATTACGTCGCCCAGTTGCATCTCTGCGGCCAGCAATGCTATCTTTAGAATAGGCTGCGGGCACTTGAGCCCAAGCGTGTCCAAGACTTGTACTGCCACGAGTCTGTCTCCTTAGTTAAGATTCCGTCCTTCTGGCCGCTATCACATTCCTGTAATCTCTCTCCCTGAAAACCCTTGGTAAGGGCTACATCGACAACAGATAGGACCTGAGATTTGCCTTCATGTCTTTGATGCCAAATTTGTTTCTGATGCTTTGCCT
>JBFEUB010000112.1:0-11655 GCA_041547605.1 Desulfobacteria bacterium | reverse complement strand
GTCACCATTTAGAATCCATCCCTATTTTAGCTTTAAATGGGAGACGCTCTTAATGATTCGAGAAAATGGGTCTGATCATGCTGAACAGGAGGCCATGAAGTCGTTTCTTTCGTTTTGATATAATTTTTCTCAGGAATAAAAATATTCGAAGATCTGAATCCTTCAATTCCACTACCTTCCGGTCCATCACCACACTATATAATGGATAGCCGTGCAAATTCTTCTCTACAAATTTGTCCGGCTTTTTTGCTTTTAAAAAAACGCCCGGTGCGATGGGATCATTTTCAATGGCGATTATTTTATAATCCGAGAATATTTCCTTAAGATCATCCAATTCATAGCGCCAGAAATCATGTGGATAACCATGATACTTAAAGCCTTTTGAACGTGTTGTGACAAGAATTGTTCCATGTGGTTTACATACGTTTTTGATATTTGAGATGACCGTCCGCCAATCTCTTACGTGTTCGAGAAGTTCGGTTGATATGACAATATCAAAGCTTTCTTTCCCGAAAACATCAAGCATGTTCTCGGCGCGACAAACAACGTCAACACCAGGTCCCTTCTCAATATCTACACCAATGTATTGAGCAGGATTCCCCCACGACTCAATGATTGGGCGGAGGCTTCCATTAACATCATAAGCTCCGACTTCAACAATGCTTTTGTCCTTAATTTCTTCAACACTCAAATGCTTAAGACCAAAGGTAATGACACTATTATGGCACATAAACGACTTGCTTCCTTAATGGTTTGCACTGCAACAACGAGGGCATTTCCCTTCCCGATTTATCGGGACTGCAGGGACCTATAATGTGACAGTGATCTAAGCCAAATATGAAATAACCTTAACCATTTATTGAAAAAATGATGAGTTGACATCATGAATCTTAACGGGTATTTATGTCTCGTTTGTGTATTATTCAGAGTTCGAAAAACATAGCGAAAAATAATGTTTTGTACAAGGAAATATAGCCAAAAACAGCCCAAATCCGAATGAGGTTCACCGTGGTTCGATTAAAATTTGAAACAATAAAGGCCATACTAACCAGTCAATACTGGCTAATACTGACATTGTCCGGGGCTTTTTTCTTTTTTTTCGCCCTTAATCGTGGTGGTGTTGCTGACTTTTTAAAGCTGAGCTGCTTTTTCTTGATCCTCAACGCCCTGTTTGGTGAATACCAAATAAAGAACATTCCGATTTTCTATTGGATCGCCTGCGCCATTTGTGCCTACTTACTGCTGGTAAGTGTTCTGCTCTACCCGCTGACCTCGCACTATAGGTGGATGATCAATCTCGTCAGGATGATGGGTGTTGTGTTTGCCATTCACTGTTTGTTTCAAAAAAACATTGCCAGATGGACTAACGCATTTTTTGCCGTTATCCTCTCAGCAGCCGTTTGTTTCCAGTTTGGCGCCCGCTATCTTCTTAATATGCCCCATGGCACGTTTACAAACATTCATTACTTGGCCGCCTTCGCTGTATTAGTTCTTCCAGTATTATTTTATTTTTTTTTGACAACCCCCGGATGGGGCAAAATCATTTTTGCTCTGATAATCCTGTTGGATGCTGAGCTATTGCTTAAGACGGGTTCGCGGCCCGCATTCTTGGCCATAATAATTGGAGCGATCTTCACTTTATTCGTTTTTGTAGACGGACGACTTAGATGGGCTGGGGTAACGTTGGTCATCTTTTTGTTAGTAGCACTGTATGTCACAGATTATGCCCATTTCGCCACACGCATAGAAGACTTCATCGTTAATCTGGGTGACGAAGAAAGGTTGCAATTTTGGGAAAAAGCATGGAATACACTTAAGGAGAATTCATTAATAACTTGGATATTCGGGCATGGCATTGGATGGTTCCCAATAGACTACACCAGGGATTCTATTGTAATACATACCTTTGTTTCTCCCCATGCTTTTATTTTGGAAATAATATATCTAAATGGTATCATAGGAGCCCTTTTGGTATTTGGTGGGCTAACCTCATTACTTGTTACTGGGGTGATCGCCGCAAGGCAGTTCAGTGAGAAGAAAGACGGCGTATTTTTAAAATGTATCCTCGTTGTCTATCTCGTTTGGTTGGTGCACTGCGGCGTTAATTTCCCATTTTATTCTAAATATTCGCAATATCCATTAGCCTTTATATTAGGGATTCTCTTCGTTTTGTTGGAAAAGAAAACTTCACGCAAGCACGCTAAGGCTGAAAATCAATAAAACCTTAATTCTGCCCTAATCTTAATGTGACTCCTTTTCAGCCGATTTACTTTCTATGTGTTTTTTAGCCGTTCCTGCGGTTGGCAAAGGATGGTAAGATAGTTTCGGAAAGTTCACAAAGGGATGAATATGGAGAACACAATAAAGCTGTCGGCGGTTATTATCACTTATAATGAAGAGAGAAATATCCGGCGGTGCCTTGATTCGCTGAAAGACGTGGCTGATGAGATAGTGGTTGTTGATTCATTTTCCACGGACAGCACGGAACAAATTTGCAAAAGCTGGGGGGTACGCTTCGTTCAGCATGCTTTTGAAGGTCATATTGAGCAGAAAAACTATGCGATGTCTAAAGCTAGCTACAACTACGTGTTGTCACTAGATGCAGACGAGGCTCTTTCTGAGGAGTTAAAGGCGTCAATCCTAAATGTTAAAAGGAACTGTAATCATGATGGATATGCGCTCAATCGGCTGACCAATTATTGTGGTAAGTGGATTAGGCATTGTGGCTGGTATCCAGATAAGAAAGTTAGGCTGTGGGATAGAAGAAAGGGCAGCTGGGGTGGTGTAAATCCTCATGATAAGGTCATCATGGAGAAAGATAGCTCTATAAAGGGTCTTACCGGAGATTTACTTCATTACTCCTATTACACGATTAGGGGAAATATCTCTCAGATTAACAATTTCTCGGAGATCGCTGCACAGGCTGCATATGAAATGGGAGAAAAGGCTAACGTAGTGTTAGATATCGTCCTAAACCCGATATTTACTTTCTTAAAGAAATATTTTCTTAAATTGGGCTTTTTGGACGGCTATTATGGTTTTGTAGTTTCAACAAATTCAGCGTATTTCAGATTTCTCAAGTACGCAAAGCTGCGAGAGATGAATAAGAAAAGCGGCCAGAAAGTCTGACCCAAGCCTCCTATCCTCATTCTCATTCGGTCTATCTCAAGGCTTCGTCATCAAGGTCCGGGGCGTCTGAGAGATTGAACATGGAAAAACAGGGCGACCAGAGATGGCAAAAGCAGGAAAGCTTTGCCAACCGGTTCAGAGCTTTCATTGCAAGTATACCGGAAAGGCACATTGCTCATGCTGGAAGATTTCTGGGTATTCTGGCATACATCCTTGATACACGTCATCGGCGCATTGTAAAGCGCAACTTGCAATTCACGCATCCCGAATGGCCCCAAGAGCGCATCCGGGCACTCTCCAGACAGGTCTTTCAGAACATGGCAGCTACTTTTCTGGAGATCTGTCAGATGAGTTGCTTTTCCCACGATGATATATTGCGAAGAGTCCGAATCAAAGGAAAAGAGAATCTGGACAATGCGACAAAGGACGGCAAAGGCATTATCATGATTTCGGGACACATCGGGAATTGGGAGATGGCGCATCTATTTGCTTCTTGTTACCTTCAGAAACCCCTGGTACTGGTAGCCAAACGGATTGAGTCAACGGGTTTTAACCGTTGGATTAATGGACTTCGAGGCCGTTTTGGAAGTGTTGTGCTTAGCAAAAAGCATGCATTACCCGCGATGGCTCGAGGATTGCAGCAGGGGAGAGTGCTGGGTGTGCTGATCGATCAGGGGACCCGGTTGTCGCGGGGAGTTGAAGTAACTTTTTTGGGTCAAACTACTACTGCCACGCCTGCAGCTGCTCTATTGGCTAGAAGATACAACATTTCTGTGGTGCCAGCCTTTTGCATCAGAGAGGCAGACTCCTCCCTTACTTTGCTGGTGGAACGGCCCGTCAGCCTGCAGAGAACCGAAGATCCGGGTGCTGACTTAAAGACAAACACACAGATAATGACTTCAGCTATTGAAAGGGCCGTGAGAGCCTATCCAGAGCAGTGGTTTTGGTTTCACAAGCGATGGAAACGACACCATCCTTACCTGTATCCAGAAGATATAGCGAGACGACAGCGCCGCAAAGAGAGAAACAGAGCGAGGTCAAGTCAAGGGTGAGGCCTTGGTCTTGCCCCGAGGTGCGTCAAGATGTGATCGTGGGCATCCCATGATAAAAGAGGTTCGTCCGTGGTTTTAACTGGCCTACAGCTATGAAGGTTCTACACCTGCTGAGCAATTCCAAGTGGACGGAACGATCTGAGCCTGCCGTGGACTTGGCCCTATCTGAAGAAAGGTTGGGGGCTCAGGTAACGTTCGTTTGCGGGCGTTGGCCTGAGGGGGCTGAAAACAGTGTAACCTTTAATGCCAGACGAAAGGGACTCGGCTCAGTAATACCGCTTGAGATACCTAAGCATTTTGGCATCTTTTCCGCCTGGCGGGATATTGGCAAACTGCGCCGACTTGTGGCCGACTTGAGACCAGACGTCATCCATTGTCATATGTCTAACGCCCACCTGATGGCAAGCATGGGTAGGGGCAGGTCCAAGCGCACACTGGTTGTTAGGAATTGTTATGATCCATATGGTCCTGAGAGTGATCTTAGGTCTAGATTTCTGTATAGACGCTGTACGGACGGACTCATTGTGATCAGTCAGGCGGCGAAAGAGCACGCAATAAGGAGATATGGGTTTTCTTTGACCGTTGTCCAGGTGGCTGAACCGGGCATAGACCTTTCTCGTTTTTCTGGTGAGAGGAAAATATCCGGTGGCAGGGAAGATTTTGGGCTGAAGAAGAATGATTTCGTTGTTGGGGTGGTGAGCAGAATACGGGAGAGCAGGCGCATCGATATTCCGTTAACGGCTTTGCGCATTCTGGGAAGAGATGGTCCTCACTTGCGCTTGCTGTTGGTGGGGCGTGGGCGTCCGGGAGCAGCGGAAAAGGTAGTCAGACAACCCGCGATGGAAATGGGAATTGCTGACAGAGTGATCCTGGCAGGGTACTGCCGCTATGATCGGCTTGTGGCTGCCTACCGGGCCATGGATGTACTAGTCTATACGGTGCCAGGAACGGACAGATCGTGCCGGACCGTGAGGGAAGCTATGGCGTCCGGAGTGCCGGTCATCGCGTCGAAGATCGGATTCCTACCGCAACTGATAGAAGATGGTGTGAATGGCTGCCTCATGGATTTGTCTCCAGAAAACCTGGCGAACATTCTTTCCGGCCTCATGAAAAATCGCAAGAAGCTGGACACACTGGCGCGTCGGGCATTTGAAACAGCAGAACAAAGGTTTTCTATGGCTCTCCAGGCAGAGAGAACGTTGTCCCTTTATAGGAGACTGCTGGACCGAAGAGGACAGTAGCCCGTTTCATATAATCTAAGATACATGATACGTGGTGCAGTGATATGTACATGTGGGGTTCCTGGAGGGCTTTCAAGGCTCCAAGGGGGCGACGAGACCGGAGAGGAGTTCCTGGATTGACAAGAAACAAAAAGGAGGCTAAAAAACTGGAGCGTACTCAAGAACATGCTCTTAGAAAGTCTCAAGGGTCTGTCATGCGTTAGCGGCTCCGTTATCGGTAATATTTTGAAAACTTAGAGAGGTACGAATCAATGAATATTTGTGTGGTTGGCGTAGGATATGTCGGGCTTGTCACAGGGGCCTGTTTTTCCGAATTTGGCCTACGGGTGAGTTGCGTGGCAAAGGACGAATCAAAGATTAAGCAGCTAAACCAGGGCAAAGTTCCCATTTATGAACCTGGACTTTCCGAACTGATTAATAAAAACCTAAATGAAGGGCGTCTTTCCTTCACCACGCATATCGAAGAAAGTGTTCGAAACGCCCTGGTGGTGTTTATTGCTGTGGGCACTCCGTCCGACACTGAAGGAGGTGCTGACCTGAGATATGTGGAGGAGGTAGCAAAATCCATCGGTCAGACCATGAACGGTTACAAGGTAGTCGTCACGAAGAGCACGGTGCCAGTTGGCACTGGGAGGCTGGTCGAGTCGATCATCAAGGAAAATCAGGCTGAACCCTGTCCCTTTGACGTAGTTTCGAACCCGGAATTCTTGAGAGAGGGTTCAGCAATAGAGGATTTCATGCGTCCTAACCGGATCGTCATCGGTGCCGAGAGCGACCAGGCAATCGCGATCCTCAAGGACCTTTACAATCCCCTTTATCTAATTGAGACGCCTTTTGTGATCACCGGCATAGCGACGGCGGAAATGATCAAGTACGCCTCAAACGCCTTTTTGGCCACCAAGGTATCCTTCATCAACGAGATGGCCGATATTTGTGAGAGAGTTGGCGCTGATGTGCACCAAGTGGCCAAAGGCATGGGCCTTGACAAGCGGATTGGTCCGAAGTTCTTGCATCCCGGACCTGGCTTTGGCGGGTCGTGTTTTCCAAAAGACACCAAGGCAATCAGTCAGATTGCTAGACAGCACGGATATGATTTCAAGATTGTTGATGCCGTGATTAAGGTCAATGAAGAGCGGCCCGCGATGATGATTGAAAAAATTGTCTCGGCCCTCGGGGGGGAAGTGAAAGGTGCAACCATAGGAGTTCTTGGCTTAACGTTCAAGCCAAACACAGATGATATGCGGGAAGCTCCCTCCATTCCCATTATTAAGGGTTTGCAGGAGAGAGGGGCAAAGATCCAGGCCTATGATCCAGCGGGAATGACACAGGCACAAGCATATCTTCAGAATATCGACTACAAAGAGGATCTGTATGCGGCGGCAGAAGGGGCCGATGCATTGGTGCTAACCACAGAGTGGAACCGATTCCGGAATATTGATTGGGATCGGATGAAAAACCTTTTGAAACGCCTGGTTGTTGTGGATTTGCGAAATATCTACGAACCCCGGCGCATGCGCAACTTGGGGTTCGATTATACGAGCGTAGGACGACACTGAGGTTTGAAACCTATGATCGATGCCTATGAGCATTCCCCGCGAACCCAAGCCCGCTAAACTCGTCATCAGCATTTTCATGCAGGACAAGCACCACCTTCAGAAAGCCGTACGACGCTTGTCTGAATCTTTTGGACCAGTCGATATGGTGAGCCCGTGGCTTCTATTCGACCAAACCGATTATTACACTGCCGAGATGGGTACCCCCCTTTTCAGGCGGTTTATCAGTTTTGATGGGTTGATTCACCAAGACGCCCTGGCTGACATCAAATGTTTTACGAATGTTCTTGAAAGTCAGTTTTTGCAGGAGGGGAAGCGTCTTGTAAACATCGACCCCGGATACATGGTGGCAGAGCGCTATGTGCTGGCAACCGGGAAAAACTATACGCACCGTATTTACCTGAGAGAAAGGATTTATGCTGACCTATCCTTGATTTACCGCAATGGGCGCTTTCGTCCGTTGGACTGGACCTATCCGGATTATGGTGGGGAAGCCATAATCCGTTTACTACATTCTATTAGAGACAGATACATGTTTCAGATGAGAAATTCATGAGACCAAGTGTCTGAACTGGACTAAAGGGGCTTAAGTTCTAAGAGAGTGGACAGACGCAAGGTTTTGTCATATGGATACTCTGAGCTTCACAGCATGGAGATAAAGGGCGAGAAAGCAGAGGGGATATTTCGAGGAGTTTTTAAAGACTAGGTGAATTCATGATTAAAAGCATGACTGCCTTTGGCATGGCGGAAAGGAAAGTAGAAGGTCGTACATATACCGCGGAGATACGCACCCTTAACGGACGCTATTTGGAGATCTCAGTGCGTGCCCCCCGACAGCTGATGCCCCTTGAGGAGCGGGTTAGGAAACTGGTGGGAACCAGAATCTCTCGAGGTCGCGTGGACCTGTTTATGAGGGTGAGGGACGCCTCTGGGGAGGTTTCCGAAATTGAGGTGAATTTGCCCCTAGCCAAGGCATATCATAAGGCCCTGCTGGAGCTCAACGAAGCCTTGGGCATAGAAGAGAAGGTGGGGCTACAAACACTCCTTGGCCTTGAAAAGATCATTGAAGCTACAGAGCCCGAAGCAGATTTGGAAAAGACGTGGACGGTCCTTTCATCGTGTATTCGTGAAGCCTTGGAGGGTGTTGATGTCATGCGGATATCAGAGGGAAAAGCCATCTATCAGGACTTTGAGAGGCGTCTTCAGTCCGTGGAAGAGGGTTTATCTCGCGTAAAGGCGTTGGCTCCGTCCGTGTTGTCAGAGTATCATAGTCGCTTGAAGGAACGCTTAGCCGTGCTCACGCAAGGGAAGGTAGAGTTGGACCCAAACCGGCTGGCTCAGGAGGCAGCTTTTTTGGTTGATAGAAGTGATGTTACAGAGGAAATAGTGCGTGCCGAAAGCCATGTAAAACAATTTCGCAGTATGATCGAATCGGGGGGGCCAGCTGGAAGGGCACTTGATTTTCTGCTGCAAGAACTTAACCGGGAGGTGAACACCATTGGTTCCAAGGGGGGAAATGCCCAGCTATCCCATATGGTTGTGACCCTTAAGGGTGAACTCGAGAAAATTAGAGAACAGGTCCAGAATATTGAATAGAGCTGGTTTCGAAACCCTTTAACGGGCCCATTTTGACCGGCTCGCTCCCCGGACACGCCGTGCTGCCGCAGGGCAGAACCCCGTCCTTTACGGCGGGGAGGCTTCACTATTTTGACAAATTGTATATCGTTTTCCGGTTACGCAGCTCGTTTAGTCCAAAGGTTACGCCGGCGGCTTAAAAACATCGCACTTCATGTGACAAACCGTCGGACATAAAACGTTTACCAGCCGAGAGTAGAGGGCAACGATAAACCACCTTGGAGGTGAGTATGGATACAGCCTTGCTGAACATCGGATTTGGAAATACAGTCGTTACCAGGCGTATTGTGGCCATTGTGACACCCGGGTCTGCTCCGATGAAGCGGCTAAAGGAAGAGGCAAAAGAGGAAAAGCGCTTAATCGATGCCACTCAGGGACGGCGTACCCGTTCTATTATCATTACCGATAGCAACCATGTCATTCTTTCGGCTATTCAGGCTGAGACCGTTTCCCAGCGATTTGTGACTGGGTTTGAGTTCAAGGAGGAGAAAAAAAGGGCCACGGAGTCCGAGTGAACATCGTTTTGCGTGGTGACTCCTGACCGGCATGCTTCCCGCAAGCCGGGCCCGGAAGGGCGGGGAGGCTTCAATCGGATGTGTGGACGAAACGCCGGGCCTCGAGCCAGACAATAGCAGGTTTCGATTAACGGATAACTAGGGTTACGTGATAGCCACGAAAGGACATTTGTTCATTATCTCGGGACCATCTGGAGCCGGAAAGTCTTCTCTATTAAGTAAGATCTTAAAGAAAAGGCCTGAAATCCGGTACTCTGTTTCTTACACTACCCGTGCCCCTCGGGGTGACGAACAAGATGGCGTCGACTACCACTTCATTAGCAAGGACGCCTTTCGTAAGAAGATCAAAGCTGGCGAATTGGCCGAATGGGCCGAAGTGTATGGGTGTATGTACGGAACATCAGCAAAATATTTAGACGAGGCTCTTGCCGCCGGCCAGGATGTTTTGCTCGATATCGACGTTCAGGGAGCCAAGAGGCTCGTTGCCAGATATCCCGAGGCAATATCGATCTTTATAACGACGCCAAATGTGGAAGAACTTAAAAAAAGACTAATGAAGCGTGGGACGGATTCATCCTTGGCTGCGGAGCGACGTTTGAAAGCAGCAGAGGTCGAGATGGCTCAGGCGCATCTTTATGACCACGTCGTGGTTAACGATGACCTGAACCAAACGGTGTCCAGGTTAGAAACGATTCTCGAAAAAACGTATCTCAATGGGTGATCTTCTTTATGGAATCCACCCTCTCTATGAGGCGCTTGCCGCTGGGCGGCGGAAGTTTAGGAAGGTTTATGTTTCAAAAAACCGGAGAGCCAAAGGGATTCGGGCTGCTCTGGAAATGGCTCGGACCAGAGGAATCCCTATACACTTTAAAGCTCAGGACTTTTTTAGATCACGCCTTGGTGACTCTGTGCACCAAGGGGTCGCAGCCGAAGTTAGCGACTTTGTGCTTGTAGACGAGAGGAAAATCTGCGAGAGAGCTGAAACAGACAGCGGACTTCCTCTGGTTTTGGCACTTGACGGAATTGTAGATCCTCAAAACCTTGGGACCCTTGTCAGGACCGCCCTGGTCATGGGAGTCCACGGTATTATTCTTCCCAAAGCCCGTTCTGCCCCTTTGTCTCCCGCTGTTTCTAAAGCTTCTGCTGGAGCCATGGAACACATGTTGTTCGCCCGGGTTTCTAATCTTGTCGCCGCCCTGCAGTGGTTCAAGCAATCCGGCCTATGGGTCGTGGGGGCCCATGCGGGCTCAGTGCGACGCGTGGATCAGGCTGATTTTAACGTGGGTTTGGTCCTTGTCGTTGGGGGTGAGGGCAAGGGTATTCGTCCATTGGTTCGCAAAACGTGTGATTATCTAGTATCTGTTCCTCAAGAGAGTATTGTGGATTCCCTTAATGCTGCGGTGGCTGGTGCCATCGTAATGTATGAGATCGTGAGGCAAAGAAAAGGAGTGAGCTAAAGTTGAGGAGGTGACCAAACTGTTATGAACGGTTACTTGATTGAAGCTCCCGGCAGTGCCGACAAGTCGGAACTGGGAATGCGCTTGCTGTTGCAGTTCGTCCAACTTTAGACACTTTAGGCATTTTTACTATGGATCCGTATATCGATACGTATGACGTCATTGTGGTCGGGGCCGGGCATGCAGGATGCGAGGCCGCCCTGGCTGCTGCCCGGCTGGGACATCAAACCCTGGTCGTTACTGTCAATGTGGACCACATTGGGGAAATGTCGTGTAACCCCGCCGTAGGGGGCTTGGCCAAGGGGCATCTTGTGCGTGAGATAGATGCCCTGGGCGGGGAGATGGCCAAGAATATCGACGCCACAGGCATCCAGTTCCGTCGCTTGAACACCAAGAAGGGTCCGGCCGTCCAGTCGTCCAGAGCCCAGGCGGATAAAGAACAGTACCGCCTTCGCATGAAGAAGGTGTTGGAGCGGCAGGAAAATCTGCATGTCAAGCAGGCGATGGTTGACGCCCTGCTTGTAGAGGACAGCAGGGTACAAGGCGTCATAACGAGTATTGAGGAGAGGTTTTTTGGCAAAGCGGTGATTCTGACCACGGGTACTTTCCTGAAAGGGCTGATACACATAGGCTTAAGAAATTTTCCTGCAGGACGTATGGGCGATCCTGCATCAAACAAGCTTTCAGACCACCTAAGGGCTTTGGGTTTCAGGGTTGGTCGCCTCAAGACCGGCACCACGCCTCGCCTGGATGGACGAACGATCGATTTTTCCAGGCTCACGCCACAGCATGGAGACGAACCGCCCGTGCCTTTTTCGTTTGAGACAAAGGCGATTACGCAAGAGCAGGTGCCATGTCACATAACCTACACGAACGAAAAGACGCACGAAGTCATCAAGACAGGGCTTGATCGTTCTCCCCTCTTCACCGGCGTGATTCAGGGGGTGGGAGCAAGGTATTGTCCTTCGATTGAAGATAAGGTCGTTCGGTTTCCGGATAAACTGCGACATCAGATTTTTCTTGAGCCCATGGGGCTCGGAACGACCGAGGTTTATCCAAACGGCATCTCAACG
>JBFEUB010000111.1:0-11863 GCA_041547605.1 Desulfobacteria bacterium | reverse complement strand
TCAACTTCGCTCCGCTAAATCATGCACACAGTGGTTCTGTTCAAGCCGTCAGGCGCAACCGGAGCGCTAAAACTCGGGCCTAAGGCCCTCAAACAGTTAATGATTCTTAACGCTCCACTCAGCTGAAGTCCGGCTCCGAAAAAGCGCAATGTCGCTCGGAAAAGGCTTTCGGCTCCAGTATCAGTAATAGAACTTATTCCTGGGACACGACACTAGTTTTACCTCACGCGGCAAGAATTCGTGATGCATTTTTTTAGGTTGCGGGCGGCTTCATGACACATTTCGAAAGCGGATAACTGGAAAGTGCTGCCCCGGGAAACTGGGGCTTTTCTATCCTTGGCAGACATATTTTCACTGGATTCCCCTACTAACTTGGCAATAGAAACGTATGAAAACGAACCTATAAACAAAACTACGGATAAATATTTAAACACCGCATACAGGCAACCCGATCCCAAACCGGCTCAAACTCGCGCATAAGTGGGCGTGAAGAAAGACCAGCGACTGTGGTTGATGGCGCTGTGAACACAACCGTCCCGGTGGCCCTAATATTGTTTGCAGATTCGTTTGAAAATGCCCTGTAACCAGTTCCTCCCGGCCCACAACCTCTCTTAGAGGGATGTGCTCCATGTTCGTTCTCGGGTTACAAGGAAGCCCTCGCATCAAAGGAAACACCAGCATCCTCCTCTCCACGTTTCTGACAGAGGCCGAAAGTCTGGGCGCCTATACAAGGCGTCTGGATGTCGCCCGAGAGCGTATCTCGCCTTGTCAGGAATGTGGCACCTGCGAAAAAAAGGGTTTTTGTGCCATTGACGACGACATGCGGCAGGTTTTTTCCATGCTTCGCCTGGCAGATATCGTCGTGATGGCCACCCCGGTCTTCTTTTATGGCGCCACGGCCCAGCTTAAAGCCCTCATTGATCGCACCCAGACCCTGTGGGCAAGGAAATATGTGCACAAACTCACCGATCCAGGCAGAAAGTGGCGGCGTGGTTTGCTATTGTCTTTGGGAGCCACAAAGGGGAAAAATCTCTTTGACGGCGTGACACTGACAGCCAAGTATTTCTTTGATGCAGTGGGGGCGAGTTTTGATGGGAGCCTCACCTATAGACGGGTTGAAAAGGCGGGAGAGATATCAAAACACCCGACAGCGCTAAAAGATGCGCAAGCAAAGGCCGGGGAGATTGTCACACCCCTACTGAAGAGGAAGAAGATCCTCTTTGTCTGCACGGAAAATGCCTGCCGTAGTCAGATGGCCAGCGCTTTTGTGCGGTACCATGCCGGGGACAAGATCGACGCCCAGAGCGCAGGGAGTGCGCCAGCGCAGGAAATCAATCCGGTCATGGAAGAGGTCATGGCGGAAAAGGGTATAGACATGGCTTTTCTCAAACCCAAGTCGATTGAGGATGCGGTTCTTTATGGAAAGCCAGAACTGATCATATCCATGGGGTGCGAACAGGCGTGTCCCAGCATACCTGGGGCGAAGACGCAGGAATGGGATCTGCCAGATCCTTCTGGAAAATCGATTGCCTTCATGCGCAAGGTGAGAGACAACATAGAAGAGAGAGTAAGCAAATTATTGAGCACGGAAGTCGGCTGAGAGGAGAGCCTCGGGGCGCCGCCCGTTGCTTCGCAAAGAGTAAATATTACAGAGAGCATAATGTTGTTTGCAATAGATAACGCAGAAATTTGTTCATCAAGGGATATCTCTTTTTGAGCCAGGTCACTGAATATTGCCTGGCAGGTGCCTCAACGGCACCATATTCTGCATACGGTCTTGAAGCCTTTACAAGTTGCTGCTCTGCTTGTAGGCCACATCGGCGTGTGCCTGGTTCGTGTCGCCCGATGCATTCTGCCCCTAACAAGCTGGATGAGATTTGACCTGGCTTAAAAAGAGATATCCCTTGATGTCCAACAGACTTACACCTACTTCGATGCAGACTAGAAGCTATCTCAAAAAAGTGGATCAGGGTTCAGGGCAAGGCGCGGGGCGGTGAAAAAGCGCAGCATACACGGTAGTATGTGAGCATTTTGAGCCGACTCGCAACGCCGTCATGGGGCCTTAGACGCATTTTTGAGATGGCTTCTAGAAGTTGTGCTTGTTACCTGTGAGTGAATGTGATTGGGAAAAGAAAGGGGGATTGAATCATGGATCGATATGTATGTTCAGTGTGCGGCTATGTGTATGATCCAACATTGGGAGACCCGGACAATGGAGTTGACCCGGGAACGAGATTTGAGGACCTGCCTGATGATTGGACCTGCCCGGTTTGCGGAGCATCAAAGGACGAATTCGAAAAGGAGGAGTAATCAGCCCGGCCTGCATTGCTTCACATAAAGGAGGTTGTTATGAGCCAAGAGGTGAAGATCTACACCACCCCCACGTGACCCTACTGTAAGATGACGAAGGAGTTACTTTCGGAAAAGGGGGTTGAGTTCACGGCGTACGACGTTTCCACGGACAAGGCAGCTTTGGAGGAGATGCGAAAAATATCCGGCGGGGCCCTGAGGGTGCCGGTGATATCGGTGTGCAATGAAGTCATTGTCGGCTTTGACCGTAACCGAGTCGAATCTGCCTTGAAGTGTCTTGGCCAGAGTACAGAGATTTAGTGTTGTGTCTCAGAAGTTTCTTTGAAAAACATGAAGTCATCGTAAAGCCGTTTTTCTCGCTCCGTGAGCGTTTTCGGGATGCCAGCCTCGCTCCGCCGAATCACGCGCGCAGTGCTTCACTCCGTGCCCAAAAACGCTCAATGTCGTTCGGAAAAGGCTTTAAGCTGCCTAACGACTATTTAAACTCTTTTTTTAAGACATGACACTGAATCAAAGGAAGAAAACTGTGGCGAGCATAACCATCTATTCATCAGAGGGATGCCCGTTTTGTCTCAAGGCAAAATCCTTCTTGACAGAGAGAGGCATCCCGTTTGAAGAAATGGAGGCTCGACCGGGATCGAATGCATGGAAGGATATGCAGGAAAAAACCGGAAGCAGCTCTTTGCCTCAGATCCTGATCCGGGATGAACCGATCGGCGGATACAGCGATCTGGTCAATCTTGAAGCAACCGGCGAGTTGAATCAAAGGTTGGGCCTCGCCGAGCAAGGACCCGTTTCTTCGCTCTATGATGTGATTATCATAGGCGGCGGTCCGGCTGGCTTGAGTGCAGCTATTTATGCTGCAAGAAAAGTCCTTAAAACCCTGGTCATTAGCGAAGACATCGGGGGACAGGTGACCTGGACGTACGATGTGGATAACTATTTGGGGTTTAGCCAGATAGAGACTGCCGATCTCGTTGCAAAGTTTGAGGAGCATGTTGAAAAGTACGGGGTGGAAAAACTCATAGGCGTTGGTGTGACCGCCCTGGAGTTGACCGGAAAAATAAAGAAGGTTACCGCGGCTGAAGGAAAAAGCTATCTTGGCAAGACGGTGATCATCGCCACGGGAAAGCGTCCCCGGCCCCTTGATGTGCCAGGGGAAAAGGAGTTGGTTGGCAGAGGGGTAACGTATTGCTCCACCTGCGATGCTCCGCTGTTTGCCGACCTTGACGTTGCTGTCGCAGGAGGCGGCAATTCAGCCCTGGGGGCAGTCATTGACCTCATGAAAGTTGCCAAAAAGGTGTACACGATATCTCTGACACCATTGACCGGCGACCAGATCCTTCAGGACAAGGTGACGGCTTCGCCCAAGGTGGAAGTCTTTACCGAGTATCAGATTCAACGGATTATAGGCGAATCGGCGGTTCAGGGGATGGAGATCGCCTCAATGAAGACCGGTGAGGTTAAGCGACTCGATGTACAGGGCATCATTGTGGAGATTGGGCTCCTGCCCAACTCTAAGATGGCTATCGACACATTGAAAACAAACAGCATAGGAGAGATCGTGGTAGACTCCAGGTGCCAAACAGGGGTGTCCGGAGTCTTTGCATGCGGAGACGTAACGGATGTCCCGTTCAAACAGGTCATTGTGGCGGCTGGCGAAGGAGCCAAAGCAGCCCTGGCAGCGTATGATTATATTATCAGTCAGAGATAATAGAAGCTATCCCAAAAATCCGTCTGAGGCCCCATGGCGGCGTTGCGAGTTGGCTCAAAATGCTCACATACTACCCGTGTATGCTGCGCTTTTTCGCCGCCCCGCGTCTTGCCCTGAACCCTGATCCACTTTTTTGAGATAGCTTCTAGAACGCATCACCTCAATTGAGCGCGAACAAAATGAAGAAACATTGGGTCATATTAAAGTTAAAATGCGTTCCTATCTCTATGAGGTATTGGTGAAAAGAACAGAACAAACCACTCATTCAAGGAAGGACCCATGAAACCTTTAGAAATAGCAAAAGATATTTACTGGGTGGGTGCTGTGGACTGGAATATCAGAGACATGCATGGTTATTTGACTCCGCATGGCACCACGTACAATGCTTTTCTGATCGTGGATGAGAAGATTGCGTTAATTGATGCTACCAAGAAGGGCTTTGTGGATGAACTGCTCCACAGCATTAGTCAAATCATGGAGCCCAGAAAGATCGACTGCGTGATCAGCAATCACACCGAGATGGATCATTCAGGGGGCCTGCCAAGAGTCATGCACAGGATTGGGGAGGACAAGCCCCTGTATTGCTCGAAGATGGGTTTAAAGAATCTCCCCCGTCATTTCCGCCAGAGATGGAATTACCAGCCTGTGGACGATGGCGGAGAATTGAGTCTCGGGAAAAGAACGCTTTCCTTCCTCGAAACCAGAATGCTGCATTGGCCAGATAGCATGTTTACTTATGTCAAGGAGGACCGTCTCCTTTTCTCCAGCGACGCCTTTGGCCAGCATTATGCCAGCCTGGAGCGATTTGACGATGAGGTCGGTGATGCCATCATGCCGCATGCTGCAAAATACTTTGCAAATATCTTGCTTCTTTATGCGCCACTCGTCCTCAAGCTGGTCGAAAAGGTACAAAAGCTGGGTCTGGTGTTTGACATGATCTGTCCGGATCACGGTATCATGTGGCGGCAAGACCCCGCCAAGATCATCAGCGCATACGTGGAGTGGAGCACGCAGAAACCCAAAAGAAAGGCCGTGGTCGCTTATGATACCATGTGGCACAGCACGGAAAAGATGGCGGAGGCCATTGTCGCCGGCCTTGGTGAACAAGGTGTGAATACAAGGCCCATGCATTTGCGAGCCAGCCATCGCAGCGATGTCATGACAGAAGTGCTGGATGCAGGGGCAGTCGTTGTCGGCTCACCAACGCTGAATAATGGCCTTTTTCCGACGGTGAGCGATTTTTTGAGCTACATGAAGGGCCTGAAACCCCAGAACAAAATTGGCGCGGCTTTCGGGTCTTATGGGTGGAGCGGTGAAGCGGTTAAGATGATCAACAAGGAACTTGAGGCGATGAAGTTTGAACTGGTCGATCCCGGCTTGAAGATAAAATACGTCCCGGATGACAAAGGGATCGAGGCAGCTTACGAGCTTGGGAAGAAGATAGGCAAGGCGCTGCCGGGTTAGTTTCCATCCATAAATGGCCCTTTTCCCGATGAGCGGCGTTCTCCGCGGGTTCCCGTCTTCGGAGTACCATCTGTGTGCCTCAACGAAAACCCTTGCGCAGCCTTGCTCATGAGAAAAACGCCTCATGTATGCATTGGAGACTTGCCCTGTGCCCAGCACTTATTGCGTTATTTGTGGATGGGAAATAGTTAATAGCAGGCTATAGGCCTTGGGCGACAGGCAATGGGAAACAGAAACTTGCCTCTTTCACTTTGCCCGTCGCCTCAAAAGTGTACCCAGCGGATCAGATCTGTAGGGAACGCTCAGCGAGAAAAGAGCATTCATGGAGGGAAAAAAGACAAGCTAATGAAGATTCCAGTGATCGACATGTGTGACTGTGAAGATTGCCAGACCTGTTTAGATCTGTGCCCGTCTGTATTCAGACGGAACGAGCTTGGTTATATTGAAATCATTGAAATGGCTGAATACCCACAAGAAGAGGTAGAGGAGTGCATGAAGAACTGTCGCACTCAGTGTATATCATGGGAAGAAGTTTGACCTCAATTAAGGTTTGACGCAGGGTCTGTAGAATTTCGGTTATTCGGATTTGTTTCGAATTTCGGAATTCGACATTCGGATTTTAGCACAAAGAGAATGTGAATGCATAGTTACGCATGGCGCTATGTATTGTATACAAGTCTTAGGTTTCAGAAAGCAGGATGGATACTCCAAAGCGAAGCAGCCGAGACCTCAAAGGCAAGGTCTTTGACCTGCTCCAATCAAATAATTTCGACCAGGCATTACACGAGTTATTCGAATTACCGGCCCGCCAGGTAATCAATCCTCTTTTCTCCTTTCTTCTGAGCAGTGATGAGCAAATCAAGTGGCGTGCTGTTTCCGCCATAGGAGAGGTCGTGGCAAATCTCGCTGACAAGGATATGGAATCCGCCCGCGTGTTGATGCGCCGGCTCATGTGGATGCTAAGTGATGAGTCCGGGGGCATCGGCTGGGGTGCACCGGAAAGCATGGGTGAAATCATCGCTTCCCATGAGGCCCTGGCAAGGGAATATGTCTCTGTCCTGGTTTCCTATGTTCGTAAAGACGGAAACTTCTTAGAGTATGAGCCGCTGCAGCGTGGCGCTCTCTGGGGGCTTGGGAGGGTGGCCAAGGTGAAGCCCCATATCGTTCAAGACGCTATTCCGTATCTTGTTTCATTTCTGGAGGCTTCAGATGCCACAGTGCGCGGCATGGCAGCCTGGACAATAGGATTACTCCAAGCCTCATCGGCCAAAGAAAAGCTGGAAAGACTTTTGGAAGACGACACGGAGATTCTGTTATATCTGAATCGCAAGTTGGAGCGTCGAACCGTCAGCGGCCTGGCCAAAGACGCATTAGCTGCAATTGCTGAGACGAAACCTTCTGCTATCTGAAGTAACTGTGGAGGAGTAAAAAAAGAAAAAAGCCGGACCTTTCCAGTTTCTAAGTCCAGCTATAGCGTCCTAGTGTCGTGTCCCAGAAATAAGTTCTATTACTGATACTGGAGCCGAAAGCCTTTTCCGAGCGACATTGAGCTTTTTCGGAGCCGGACTTCAGCTGAGTGGAGCGTTAAGCATCATAAACTGTTTGAGGGCGTCAGCCCGAGTTTAGCGGAGGGGTTGTGTCTGACCGCTTGACACAGAGTGAAGCTTGCGTCAAAAGAGACACTTCGTGCCCAATTTTAACGGAGCGATTTAGGACTCTCTAAAATGGTCAAACAAGCGAGAAAAAGGTTTTGAAAACACTTCTACGGATTCCTGAAATGTGCGCACAATTACTTATGTCGTCATGCATAGAACACATATATAGAAAAAGTAGTGATTCTTAAATCTTGTGAATCTATGAGTTAATATAAACGCGCCGATTACTTTTGCCGATGGTGCAGTATACTTCATAGCTGATCGTCCCCATCTTTGCTGCAATCTCCTCGGCCGTGATCTGCTCCTTACCCTGGGACCCCAGGAGTACGACCTCGTCACCGACCGCAACATCCTCAAGTCCTGTGACGTCCACCATGGTGAGATTCATGCAGACACGACCTACCACTGGCGCGCGTTGCCCGTGTATGAGCACTTCTCCTTTGTTTGAAAGCAAACGGCTGTATCCATCATCATAACCCACAGGGATGGTTGCAATGGTGCAAGCCTCTTGCGTGGTGTAGGTGCGGCCGTAGCTGACTGAGGTACCCGGGGGCACCGTTTTAATCTGAATCACCCGGGACTTAAAAGCCATAACCGGTTTGAAAGACGCTGCAGCCGCCCATCCCTCCGCAGGCGGCGAACCATAGAGCAGAATACCGGGTCGGACCATGTCAAGAGAAAGGCCCTTGCTTCCCAAGAGTGCCCCACTGTTAGCAATGTGAACGTATCCTTGGAAGCCCACGGAGCGCCTGCATGCCTCCACAGCCTCTTGCAGCCTCTTGATTTGTTGGTCGGTAAACGGGTGGTCCGGCTGATCGGCAACAGCGAGGTGGGAAAATATCCCCGCGACTTCAATCCCTGCAAGAGGCATGATCTGCTCCAAGAAGTCGGGCAAGTCTTCGCACCAAACCCCCAGCCGGGTCATGCCGGTGTCCACCTTGACATGAACCGGTGTCACCTTGCCCTGCGCCGCGGAAATTTGTGAGAGCTTTTCAGCGAGGTCCACATGGAAAAGTGCTGGGGTGAGCCCATTGTCAACAACGGCTGAAACCTCGTCTGGGGTGATTCCCATCATGAGCAGGATCGGAACCTGACAGCCAGCTTTTCTCAGTTCCAGGCCTTCTTCTGCCTCGAATACCCCCAGACAATCAACGCCAGCCGACTCCAGGGTCTGGGCCACGCGCAGGATACCATGGCCGTAAGCATCTGACTTTACAACAGCAAGAATCCTGGCGTGTGGGCCGGCCAATCGCTTGATCTCAAAAAAATTGTTCCTGAGTGAATCCAGGTCAATGATCACTTCATTCTGTATCATAGTCAGGCTCCCAAACGGGAAGTTTAACGGTGAAGGTGCTACCCTTGCCCTCAGTGCTTTCCACGTGAATGCTCCCTCCAAATGTTTCAACAATCCGCAGACTGATGGCAAGCCCTAACCCGGTCCCCTCGCCTGAAGGCTTTGTGGTATAGAAAGGATCAAAGATCTTGTCGAGTTCAGAGGCAGCAATTCCCTTTCCCGTATCAGAAACAGATATCTCAACGAACTCTGACGAGTGTTCGCCTGAATCTTTCCCCTCATTGACAGGAGAAACCGGCCTACTAGTCACGGTTAGGGACCCTCCCTGTTCCATGGCGTCACCTGCATTCAGCATTAAATTGACCAGAACCTGTTGCAGTTGGTTGGCATCGGCCCATACCTTCTTTGTGCCGTCATCGAGTTTGGTCTCAATCTTGATAGACTCCATCAAGCTTTGACGAGCCAGAAAGGAGGTACTCTCCGTGATCAGGAAATTGACATCCACCGGGGCTGGCTCAGATGGCGAGGGTCTGGAAAAATCCAGAAGCTCACGGACGATGGTATTGGTTCTGGTGACCTCCTTCTCGATCCGCTTGAGATAATCCATGGCCTCTGTGTTGTCCGGCACATGATTCATCAGCAGACTCGTATAACCCAGGATAGCTCCGATGGGATTGCCGACTTCATGGGCCACACCTGCGGCGAGCCGACCCAGAGAAGAGAGTTTTTCTGAGCGTAGGACTTCCTCCCTGGCCTGCTTGAGCTCCTCGTTAGCAACCTCCAGAGAACGAATTTGGGCCTCCAAGCGCTCCTTGTTCTCCGCCAGCCTCTTAAGCATTCGATTAAGGGCCATCGTCAAGTGCGCAATCTCGTTCCGATCGCTCTCGGTCATCATGGAAAGGAGGTCCGTATCTTCGAAATGGTCGGCTATTTTGACCAGGCGCTTGATGGGTTTGATCACGATCCTGGACAGGAGAAAGTTTCCAAAGACAACGAGAATCAGCACATTTAAGCCTATGTAAAACCAGATGAGAAGCTGGGATCTTCGCAATCCCTTGGTTGCTGGATCGATGCGAACGGGTATGCTAGCTGCCGCAATACACTCTCCGTCGGCAAAAATGGGGGCTGTGACAGTCAACAGGGTGCGCTCCCTGTTGATCTTTGTGCTCGCCTCCCCTGTTTTAAAGACGCTGGCAATTTGACGCTCGTCCAACCCGTTGGACCCCTTTGGACGCTCCCCACCAGCCCATGTCGAGCCGTCCTGTCCGACCACCACAATGTCTCCATACGCTCCTGAATGGGCCATCCAGGAAATACTGTCGCCAACGCCCGCCTTTAACCGCTCGAGCGAAAGCGGTCCGGCCTGTTTTTTGCTCTCCTCCACAACCGCCTGTATCCTCTGGGCGACGACCATGCCATCATCTGTTTTATAGCGAAGCAGATCCCGCTCCGTGATCCTCAGGATCACAAAACTGGTTAAGGCCATAGCCGCAACCAACAAGAGGGTTAGGCTCAGCAGAATTTCGATCCGAAGGCCCGGTCTAAGTGTCTTCAAGTTTCTTACCCTATGAAGGCTGTGTACCAGCCAACCAGTCTTGAGCCAAAAAACAGATAAAGCAGGGCACCAAGGCTAAGAAAAGGGCCAAAAGGGATCGCCAGCTTTCGCCCCCCACCCGTGCGCAGGGCTACAACCACGCCCGCTGCGGTGCCAATAGCCGACCCCGCAAACATCGTGAAAATGACCCCTTTCCACCCCAAGAATGCGCCAATCATGGCAAGCAACTTGATATCGCCTCCACCCATGCCTTCTCTTTTGGTCAACACGTAGTAACCCCACGCCACCAAGAGGAGAATACCGCCACCAAAGAGGATGCCAATCAAGGATTCTATATACGTGATGTGACCAAGGAAGAATGACGCGACAAACCCGACCCCGATACCCGGGTAGGTAATCACATCCGGGATGATCCGATGATCAATGTCAATGAAGGTAATCACGAGAAGGGCTGCAACCAGAGCGAAGAAAAAAAGGCTTTCCCAGGAGAAGCCATAGCGTGTAAAGACTGAAACAGCAAATAGACCAGATACCAGCTCAACCAAGGGATATCTCAAGGAAATTGCGCCACCACAGTGCCGACATCGCCCTTTGAGCCAAAGATAGCTCGCGACAGGAACGTTATGGTAAAAGGGGATCTTGGTGCGGCAGCTTGGGCACATGGATGCTGGGCGTATCAGAGAAAGTGACCGGGGAACCCGAAAAATGCAGACATTCAGAAAACTGCCCACCGCCATTCCCAACACAAGGACCCAAATCTTAGTTGCGAGTTCCCACACGTCATAGTCCTTCCACGGTGACCGCCCACACACCAAAGGCGAAATATCACAACGACTTAACAGGTAAGTATAGAGAATAGGTCAAAAAATCAAGATTTTTATTGTCATCAACATATCATCTCTTATATCATCGACTTGTACTCAGGGGCTTTACCACGATTGGCTTCCATCCGCTTTCGGCGGACTACGCCCCACAGGAATTATTGGAGTAATGGAGCACCGGAGTGGCGGGTTTTGGCATCCAGTACTCCAACACTACATGATTTCACAAAAAAACGGAGGACCCTGTATGGCAAGACCAGATAGTGTGGATTCCATTGATATCATACAAGAAGATGGGGAACCCATAGATATTCCGGATTTTCTCCCCCTGCTTCCCGTGCGCGATGTTGTTGTCTTTACATACATGATCCTTCCCTTGTTTGTGGGTAGAGATAAATCGATTCGTGCCGTGGATGCAGCCATGGCCAAGGACCGCCTCCTTCTTCTGGCCACGCAAAGCGACGCTTCAGTTGAGAACCCCGCACCAGAGGACATTTACAGGGTTGGTACGGTGGGGATGATTATACGTATGTTCAAACTTCCAGACGGCCGCGTCAAGGCATTGGTCCAGGGTTTAGGCAAAGCTCGAATAATAGACTATGCAGAAACAAAGCCTTTCTATCAGGTCAAAATCGAACAGATTCCTGAGCAGGAAATGGACAAAATGGGGGTTGAGGTCGAAGCACTCATGCGTAATGCCTGTGACCAAACCGAAAAGATCCTCGACCTGCGAGGAGAACTGAGCGGTGACGTGAGCGCCATTTTGCACGGTATTGATGAGCCGGGGCGATTGGCGGATTTGGTCGCTTCAAATCTCAAGTTGAAAGTAGAACAGGCCCAGGACCTTCTGGAGATAGATGATCCTGTCCAAAAGCTTCATCGTGTCAATGAACTCCTGGGTAAGGAGCTGGAAGTATCTGCCATGCAGGCCAAAATCCAGTCAGACGCCAGAGAAGAAATCTCTAAAACCCAGCGTGAGTACTTTCTCAGGGAGCAGATGCGAGCGATCCACAGAGAATTGGGTGATATTGACGAAAAGGCCCAGGAAGT
>JBFEUB010000110.1:0-11902 GCA_041547605.1 Desulfobacteria bacterium | reverse complement strand
TTTGAAGACGAGCTATTCTCTACCAGTAACAACAGAATCTCTTTGATCTATTCTTCACTCTGTAATAATAAGCAATTATTGTAAAAAATGGAGGGCCAATCATGAAATTCCTGCCAACGATTACGGTTTGGGCGCTTAGTATCTCTTTGACTTCTGCGGTTTGGGTCAGCCCCATTTGTGCCGAAGAAAAAAATGCCGTGCTCACTCTACGTGCCAGTATTTCTGAGGCGATTGCTAATAATTGGTCTCTTAGAGCCAGGATGCAGAAAGTTGAGCAGGCCCGGGCTGCGAAAGACCAGGCAAGAGCGGAATTTTTGCCTAAAGTCAGCACGAGCTACGGGTATACAAGATACGACGAGGAGGAGGTCTTTCGGTCCACGCTGGCCGCCAGTGAAGAGGTAGCCCTGAGTTCAAAAGACAATTATGAATGGCGGACCACCGTGAGACAGCCTATATTCACGGGATTCGCCTTGATTAACTCCTTTAAGATAGCAAGGCGCGGTATAGACATATCCACGCTGGAGTTTGAAACCAGCAAGCTGGACATTGCTTTGAAAGTTAAAGAGGCGTATTTCAATATTTTGATAGCACTCAAGGGTGTTGAAGTTGCCGAGCAGGAGGTTAGATCATTGGAGTCAAATCTGGATGTGGCCAGAAGTTTTCTCAAGGCTGGTATGATTTCGATAAATGACGTTTTAAAGGCGGAGGTTGAGCTGGCTGATGCCAAGCAGAAGCTGGTAAAGGCACGGAATGCCGTGAGTAGCGCCCGTGCGGCTTTAAACACGCTTCTTTCGCGACCGATAAATGCACCTGTTGAAGTTGAGGACGTCTTGACCTATAAGCAGGAACCAGGGGGCTTTGAAGAATATGTTACCGCGGCTCTTGAGAAGCGCCCAGAGATAAGGAGCCTTGATATGAATATTCTAAAGGCTGACCACGAGAGTGTGTTGGCCAGAAGCAAGATTTACCCTGAGATCGCTCTAACTTATTCATATATAAAGGAAGGCGACGAGGCCGATGTTTCGGGCAGCACCTTTCATGACGCACACAGATGGGAGCGATGGCTGTTGCAACATGGACCTTTTGGGAATGGGGTAAGACCTACTATGCAGTGAAGGAAAAAAAGGCCCTCAAGAGGGAGTTTCTGCAAACGAAAATGTTTGTTGAGAACGAGATTCGCCTTGAAGTGAAGAACGCTTTTTTGGCTATGTTGGAGGCAGAACAAAACATCCCCACCACGAAAAAAGCGGTTGAACAGGGCGAAGAAAACCTAAGAGTCAATGAGAAAAGTTACAGGGCCCAGGTAACTACGATTACTGAGCTGCTCGATGCACAAACCCTGCTAACCCAGGCAAGAGTAAATTACTACGAAGCGCTTTATGACCATAATCTGGCAAAAGCCAGGTTGCACCGAGCCATAGGGAAATGGTAACCATAGACCATTTCGTAAAGCCGACATGCAGTGGCTGAGGGGCCTGCCCTACAACACATGGGTTATATAATAAGTTAAGATTTGAGCCCTGAAATCTCACGTTATCGAACACGTATCCAAACCGGATTGGGGACGAAAGACTGGGTTTTTCGGGTATCCCCGGATTTAATCCAACTTTACATTATCTAAAAACCGACAAGTCTCAAGACTGCTCATATTATCAGCGCTCAAAAGTTCTTAAAGTGCGATTGTTGCACCAACACACGAGAAGATATGACCGACGCCGTGGCAGTAGGCGCTTCTTTGACAAGGCGGTCCGCGTGCCACGGCGTGCCAGTCATCGGTTTCATGGGGTGTTTCCAGTCCATTGCTTCTAACAACACGGAAAATTTTTTCTGTAACATATCAGAATGTTACAGAAAACAGCTGGGCACCCTGTTCGCTTTGGGAGCAGGAAGTCGGAGGTTCAAATCCTCTCGCCCCGACCAAATAACTTTAGTAATTGAGGCAGGTTAGAATTTTCTCTAATCTGCTTTTTTCTTCAGGGTTTGCCAGTTTGTACCACATAGTTACCAAAGTCGTGTGTTGAGCTGAACGCTCTCGGTGGAGTGATTTGTGGGCAAGGCGTAAATAAGCATATCTGTCAGTCATTAAAATGGCATTATGGCCAATAAGCTCTCTCACCTCTTTCAGTCCTGATCCGGACATGATCAAGTTTGAGGCAAACGTGTGTCTCAGGTCATGAAAGTGGAAATCTGCAAAAAAAAATGTGAAGCCTCCCCGCCCTTCCGGGCGGGCTTGCGTGGAGCATGCCGGTCGAACTCTCGGGCGAGATTGTAGGAAACGAAGGCTGTTTAGCGGAAATTTCAAAATAGCTGTGGCCTCAGTGGGCGACTCTTTTTGAGGCCACATTAAGGGATAGCATTTGCAAATGGTACCTTGTTCGGCCTCTAACCTTGAAACTTCTTATGGCATCATCTTGGATGTGGCCTGATGCGAGATTATTGCGAGATAGTACAAGCGCATAACCTCGCAAGGCAACCACGACATAGGGACAAAAGAGCTGATGTCATGAATATGATGCGAGGTCTGCTCATTGTAAAGATCTCAAAAATCGTCTACAAGAGACCTCCTGCAACCTGATCAAGTTTTAGCAGCAAAAAGTCGGCTTCAATCCTTAATGTATTCAAGCTTGCTGAACTGGCGTATCTGCTCGCGATAGTTCCCTAGTTCCCAGCCTAATGCAAAAAGGAATCTTTCATCTATTTCGTCCTCTCCCGAGGGAACCCCGTTATCCAGGTCCCAATGGTATTGTAGCGTCGCACTAAGGCCCTTTACCAGCGGAATGCGAAACCCCGTCCTGGTATAAATCGTGACATTCTCAGCATCAGAAAGACTCCAGAGGCCGTATTGCCAGTGAAAAAACTGCACCCTGTTGTCCCAGAAATATTGGTCGTAGTCAAAGCGCCAGCCAAGTGCTCCATACCCTTGGTCTTCACCCTCATCGAAATCTTCATGAACGTACATAGGCCCGGTTTCTACCCCCAAATTTCTTAATGGTGACTCAAAGAACTGATATCCTGGCCCCGCACCCACAACGGATTTTAGATTAAGATCCTTGAATTCATCCTTTTCAAGGAGGGTGGCAAGCCAGCCATACCATTTTTTGGTAAGAAAATGGTCGTATTTCAGAACGCCAAGGGCGCTGTCTTCACTCAAGACGTCAGATTCATACTCCTTGTCTAACTCAGCCCAAATGGTGTACCTACTGCTTTCCGTGCGAACGAAAAAATGAGTATCCAGATGATACTCTTCTGAGTCAGTATTCCCTTTCTCGATGTCTACACCTGCATTGAGACGAAGTGCCCATCTATAATCAGGGGGAGGGTTAATGACTTTAACGTCATCTATATCGAATGTCCAAGGCTCCTCGACCTTTTCTGCTTTGAGACGCAGTTTTCCCTCTTCAGCAGGCAACACAACCCCACGAGCGGAGGTGTCATCACGCAACCCTACCTGAACGGATGAATCTGTCGTAATGGCTGCAATGGCTTCCCATTTGATGGACACATCTCCAGCATAGGGAGTCTTGATTTGCAGCAGCTTATTTTCCATTCTTACGATGGTGCCGGAAATACGATCGCCGTTTTTTAATTGCACTTCATCTGCCCTTGCCCTGATGGCTCCCAGACCTGTGGCAAAGACCGCAAGGATGACAAAGGCTAACTTGGGGGGAAAAAACGCTGCGTTCTTCCTTATCATGGCAACACGCCCTTTAGTTCTTCCTGAAACGTTAAGCTCTATTTTCTTGCCGGCAGCGCTGAACGTCATCTGCGTGGATTATGAACAAGTCAAAGGATTGACCAGGAAGCAGACCGGATCTAATGAGTTCTCCGGCAAGCTCACAGAATCTGTCTTGGAGCTCTGGATCTTCGAGTCCGTCTGTGCGAATATGGACGACAATCCGTGTTGAATCTTCCAGCCAATTCACAGCGCTCCACATAGCTCTCGGGAACTCGCCCAGTTCGGACTCTCGGACTTTTTGGCGAATCTGTTCTATCTGCGTGACTGAGACCTGGGGAACGTCTGGCTGCTCAGCAGAGATCCCGGGAAGGGATTCGTCCGTCGATTCTTCGCTGGGGGAACATGCTGATAGACTCACCACTAGCGATAGAACTATTAAGATCCCGTATGAGAGTAGTTTTTCTTGGGACTTCATAATGCTTTTCCCTCTTGAGATGTGTTCTATACTGCGCAAATGCCTTCTCCTTCCCTGAGAGTTTTCCAAACCCGCCTATCAACACATCTTCTCCAAAGACTGCTATGACCAGATCAATCATCTTCAATGCCACGTCGCTACATGGGCATGAGGCTAAGGGCGGCTCTTAATCGCGTCAGCAATCTCCTCACTCAGGGCCCCAGCGAGTCGGCTCTCGGCTGACACCAACTCCTCGTAACCCCTTCCATCTGTAGCCTCGGAAAAACTCGACTTCTTCACCCACAGCACCTTTTCTCCATCATCTCCTAGAACTGTCCACCGGGCAATCAACGAAGCATCGCCACCGAGGTTTCCGTCAAAACGAACAACATCAACCGTCACTTGGTAGTCCGTTGGCGTCGATTTCTTCTGAGGGTAAGGAATAATGCGATCTGTAAAAAGGAGCACCGAAAGGTTCTCCGCGAGGACGCGAGAAAAATTCTCCTTCAGTGGCTCTGCCCACCGGTGAAACTCGGCGGCCTTGAGTTCATTTGGGCTGACCCGAGTTACGATCTGCGGTCGATTGAGATACTCTGGAAACTCAAAAGGACCAAGCCCGATGACTACACCTCCCTTGTTGCTATGAGTTTCCTTTTGCCCTTCCCCGCTCGACAAGGCACTCAGCATATAAACTCTCGTGCTTCGCTTTGTGCCCCCACCAAGGTTTAGACATCCTGACGGAACAATGAGAGAGAGGCCAAGGACAAACACCGTGAATCGAATAGATATATGACCCATCACTTACCTCCTGGTGAACCTTTACCTCGGATTAACGCATCAGGGTTTTGTTCTAAATAGTCAGCCAAAATCCGTATGGATCGGTTTGCTGAAGACAGCTCCCTTAAGGCGTTTCGCAGGTCATAAACCAGGGCAGAATCCGCCCCGATTCCATCTTCAAGTGTTTTAAGCGTCTCCTCGCCCTGCACCAAAGCAGCCTTAGCCGAATCAGCGGCAGTCCGGATGCTCGACACCACAGGTACTATTTCCCCGTCTACGTCCTTAAGCAATTTTTGAGCGTCCATGGCAGTTACCTTGATACTCTCTGCCAGAGGTCCGACCTGACCATCAACATTCTTGACAAGCTTGTTCGTACTCGTCATCAGTTTGTCAGCCCCCTGAGCAGCGCCTTTGAGGGAGGACATGATCTGCTTTAACTCCGGAGCATTAAGAACCTGTTCCAGGCCATCAGCAGCATCTGAAAGTTTCTGGAAGATCTCTTTGATGGGAAGCTTCTCAACAACCTCTGTGATCTGTTCGAAAGTGGAAGGTATGGTAGGAATCTCAGGATACTTGAGTTCAGTGCCTACTAGTTTAGCGGGCTTGTCAGGGTGGAAATCCAGGTCAATCATCAACTGGCCGGTGACCATGCTTTCCATGGTAAGCTGTCCCCTCAGTCCGAGATCTATAAGTCTTGGTATATTCTTCTCCGGAGAGCCACGTACTCCACGAGTCAGGCGTATCCTGTCCGGCTCCAGCTCAATGATCACGGGGATCCAGATATTCAGAGTTTTGGGATCCGCATGCAGGGCAACACTTTCTACGGAGCCGATTGTCACCCCTCGAAAAGCGACCGGTGAGCCGGCATTCAACCCTTTCACAGAGCCCTCAAAAAAAAGAACGTACTTGTTGGTCCTTTTGAAGAACTTGCCGCTGCCAAAGATCAGTACGCCCACAACCAACAGAGCGATGGCGCTGATGACAAAACCTCCGATGACCGTTTTGCTTACTTGTTTACTCATGATCTATCTATTCCCCTGATGTCTGCGAGAGAACCCGGAGTGAAGAGGTATTGGAAGGGCTGTTCACTTCACCCCTCACCCAGTCTCTCCCCTGGTGAGAAAACTTCGCACCTTTGGGTCCTTAGATTCTGCCAGCAGCGTGTTCGGATCTCCACCGGCAATCATGGTCCGGGTCTCCGGATCCAGGAAAACCGAGTTGTCTCCCACAGCGAAGATGCTCGCCAGTTCATGTGTCACTACCACCACCGTGGCTCCCAGGCTGTCTCGAAGTTCCAGAATCAGATCATCCAACCGTCTTGCGCTCACCGGATCGAGCCCGGCTGATGGCTCATCAAAACAAAGAAGTTCCGGATCCAGTGCCATGGCCCGTGCCAGGCCGGCCCGCTTGCGCATGCCACCGCTGATCTCAGACGGGTAAAACTCCTCAAAGCCCGCCAGGCCCACGAGTGCCAGCTTCAGTGAAACCACTTCGCGAATTTCCCGGGGACCTAAATCCGTGTATTGCTCCAACGGGAGGGCCACGTTTTCCGCTAAAGTCATGGAACTCCACAGGGCGCCACTCTGGTAAAGAATGCCAACCCCTCTCATAATGCGGTCTCTTTCCTGAGGCGGTGCTTCCCAGAAGCTTATCCCATTGTAAAAAACCTGCCCCTTGGCAGGGGCTTTCAGGCCCACCAGGTGCCGCATAAGTGTGCTCTTTCCGCAACCACTGCCTCCCATGATTATGAAAATGTCACCACGGTTGATGGTGAAGTTCAGATCTCGCATCAAAACGAAGCTGCCGTATGCCATGGTAAGGTCGCGGACTGTTATGTGAGGTTCTCTTTGATTCATCTCTAATAGCTAACAGGGGTCAGGGATCGGGGGTCAGCTTTTTTTTATGGACCTTCTCAACCCATTAATCATCCTTCCGACTTCTGCAGCCTTCGCCAACAATATCTCTCTATAGTTCTCATCGATATAGCCCAATCGTTCAGCTATCAACACATGAGTTTCCAGTTCCGCAAGAGTGCCGTGGGCTATCGATAGATGTCGAGCGAACTCCTTACTGTGGATACGATGCCGGCCCTCAGCTATATTTGCCGGAATCGATACTGGTGCCCGTTGCAACTCGCTGCAAAGCCCATACAATTCGTTCTTCGGAAAACCTCGGGTCGTATCATAACATAGTACAACCAAGTTCATGGCTTTCTGCCAAACTTCAAGATCTCGATAGCTGGTGAAACCCATTTCCTGATCCCTGTCGGCTCTCAAATTCCCAGGACATCACACATCACGGTTATGACGGCTGTGGCCACGATGATGGCGACAATTCCGGTCACCACCGCAGAGGTTGCCGCGCCCCCTACAGCAGAGGCACTACGGCCGCACTGCATGCCCCTGAGACAGCCGGCCAGGGCCACCAGCACTCCGAAAACAAGGCTCATAAACAGCCCTATCCCCAAATCATTCAGGCCCACGGCCTCCTTGGTGCGGTTCAAATAGAGTATTGCATTCACGCCATAGATGCCCACGGTCACGACTGCGCCACCCAGGATCCCCATTAGGTTGGCATAAAGGCACAAAAGCGGCATCATCAGCGTTAATGAAAGCAGCCGCGGGAGCACTAGAAATTCCATGGGAGGGATGCCAAGCGTCTTCAGGGCATCGATCTCCTCGTTGACTTCCATGGTGCCTAGCTGGGCCGCAAAAGCAGCGCCTGTGCGGCCGGCCATAATGATGCCTGTCATGATGGCCCCCATCTCGCGGACCATGGCGATCCCCACGAGATCGGCTACGTAGATCTGAGCCCCGAAGAGCTTCAACTGAATGATTCCAACAAACGCTAAGATCAAGCCCACCAGCAGACTGATAAGAGAAACGATAGGAAGGGCTTGGGCGCCGGATTCCTGGAGAAAAAGACCCAGGTCAGAGAGACGAAAGCGGGCCTTTCCGGTAAGCAGCCTAGCAACGGCCACACAGGCCTCTCCGAGGAATGTGATCAGCTCTCCTGCCGACTTCACGAATACGATTGCATCTTCGCCGACCCTCGCCAGAAACGACGGACGCTCACCTTCCTGTCTTGCGTCTTTCTTCTCGGGAACGGCAGTCGCCAGTGCAATGAGTCGCCGCACTCCCTGTGGCAGCCCTTCTTTTTCCACTTCGATCTTGGCGGCCGAGCAATGTTCGAGAACTTTAATCAAAAAGCTCAGAAGGCCCGTGTCCCAGCCTGTGAGTTCTCTGCTGTCGAAAGCAATACGCTGTATCGGAGGGCCAGATTTAAGCTGGGTCTGCACCTCGCTTTCCGAAGGGAGCTTTTGACCGATTTTCCAGCTCCCAGCGAGCTGGACGACGAGCTCACCTTCCATAGGCCGACTAAAGTCAAGCTTGCCTGGTTCGGACATGAGAGCCCTCTGTTTGGATTAATACCGGCTGCCCCCGTCTTTGAAGTTCTTCAGCTTGGAGCCTCCGAGGGTGGTCAACTTCGTAAATTCTGTTCTAACATGATTCAAGACACTTTTTCCAACCAAGAAGCATTCCTGAACCAATACTTTTGCAACGCTTTCAGTTCACTGCTACCTTTCAACTTAGTAAGAACATTTTCAACCCAGTTGACCAGAAGTGGATCGTTTGGGGGTAGCGGGATACCAATTGGTTCGTATGTCAATGGCGCGATCACACCAACCAGTCCTTCATCGGGGCGGCGAACCGGGTATTATATAAGACAGATGGGATAGTCGGCAACCAGAGCGTCAACCTTGTCCTGGATCGCTAGGTCCACGGCCTCATCATAATCCTCGGTGGGCACCAGCTTGGCCTTGGAAAGTTCCTCTTCGACCAAAATCTGTCTGGCAGTGCCTTTGACTGCAGCTAGGGCGGTGTCTGGACTATTAATGTCAGAGGCATCTTTTACACGGGCTAATGTAAATTCGTTGTAAGAAGTCACCTGACCCCCGGCAAAGAGGCTGTGTCATAATAGACTGGGGCCGTGAATTATGACACAGCCTCAAAGCCGAAGGTTTACTCATGATCATTATAAACTGTTATTAGAATGTTATGCCGAAGCCAAGGAGCAGGCCATCCATTTTTGCGTCGAACAGGAATCCTCCTTTGTCGTATTCGACGTCCAACATGCGGTATCCGAAAATGGCTGAATACCGATCGTTGAACGCGTAGTTCAAATTGCTGAAGAATGCGTACGTAAAATCGGAGTTCACCCCAAACCCCCCAACGTCCATACCGAACCTGATGAAGAGCTTCTCCGTTGCATCTGCCCTGATGCGAAATCCAATTATGGGATCCACCCATTCCTCTTTTTTGCCGATTGTGCCCACGCCGGTAAGGCTCACATCCGTATCCATGTGCAGGTACCGTCCCCCGGTATAAACATCAACATTCTCCATCAGGCGTTTCCCGACGACAAACGATGCGATACCAAAGGTGACGTCTGCTTTCACTCTAGCCCCCATTGGACCGGTGCCACTCTCTTCCAATTCAAGATACTGACCTTCTGCAGCAAACCACCAGTTCTCCTTGTAGGTAGCGTCGATTTCGCCAGTAAAGCCCGCTTCCGTCATTTCAAGAAGATCAGAGAAATCCATGTTGACCGTTGCCGGCCTAGCCTTTGGTCCGAGTTCCCCTGTGAGGCTGGTGGCCCACACGAAGGGCACAAACCGGAATTCCCAATCACCATCCGCCCAGCTATTGGTCCATGGAACGAATGTGATGATCAGGGCGCCAATTGTTATCATTACAAGCTCTCTAATTCCTCTCATCCTTTCCTCCTGTCTGCCGGATGCCCCCGTATATTTGTCCCAGGCGCGGGGTGAGCGAGCGCCTAAATAACCACATGTGCAGAGGTGGCTTTGTTAAAAGGCTGCAAGCCGCAAAACAAAGAAGCATGAAGTGGTATGGTTTAAGTTTGCATACCCATGCACAGCAAGGGGATGCAAACAATCAAAAAATGGTAAAATTCCTTCGCCAGAATCCCTCGTGTGGAAGCACTGGGATGAATGGCGTGGTTCCCGGCGGCTTCTTGCTTCGGCGCGTTCCGCCGTCCTGAGAAAAACCCAGGATCCCCTGTGCCGGGGCACAGGCGTTGGTTTCACTGCCCCCCACAAGCGTAAGGAGATTGTCTACTTAAAGCGATAAAGAACAGACAGACTGAACAGAGACACTTCAGAGTCATAGAAATCGATATCGGATTCCACTTCATAAAACCCGCCAGAAGCCACCAGATTCCATCCCTCCGGGGTGCCAAAAGGGCGGTGCCAAAAGCCTGTCAGCGTGCCGCCATAAATGTCATCTTCTCGTTCTTTGTTGTAGATTGGGTTTCTTGAATCGTAATCGGCGGACCCATAAATTGCATTGGCAACCACACTGAATTGGTCACCATCATAGCCGTATGTGAGTTGAATGCCGTAGCGATCATTCGCCATAGCATCGCCATCCAGGTCAAACTTGTGGTATTCAAAGCCAGGAACGAAGTACTGCTTGTCTCCATCAAATTTCCACGCATAGAAAAGCTCCGCCTTGTGATGGTTTCCTTCCCGGTCAAGCAACGCTCTCTCCGCAGGGCTTAATCCCAGGCCCCCGAGCGTTCCGCTCAGCTCATCATCAATTTCAATCTTCCGCCACGTGTATTGCATCTCCAAATCTGTTGCCAGAATCTTGGCCCAGGTGAGACGCAAACCCTGCGATGATCGATCAGTTTCCTCACGGGGCTGATTTTGCACGTAAGGATCTTCCCACACCTCTGTGGGTAAAGAACTAAAGACAAAACTAGCACCCACAATACTTGAGTCAGCCATCTCCTGCCTCACACCAGCTTGGGCTGACGTATCGAATCGCAAGAGGTCCTCCAACAGATTACCAACATATATCTGCGTCCGAGTATCGGCAAAGGTGTACCGAAATTCAAAATTGAACAAGGGGATGAAATCTGATTCGGAATCGGGGCCGTCGAAGATGGAACTGATGGAGTCCTTGCTGATATCGGCGAGGCTATTGCCCGCAACCATGTTACTCTTGACATCAAGGTATGCCCCACCAATGTTAACAAAGCCGCTAGATCCAGATTCCTTTGGGATACGTTCAATTGCGAAGGCTGCGCTTCCCCAAACAGTAAGTACAAACACCACAAAGATTTTTCCAATCAGTGACATAGTTTTCATCATTTTCCCTCCTTCAATGGCATGGTTTACTTCCGGGTTTCGCTCGACAGCTAGACATAATTGCAGGCCATCTGTGTTACGAAGATTCTGATATCCAGGTGCCTAATCACATGATATTTACTTATACGTAGAAGCTCCAAACACACCGTAGACGTCAGCACGTTGCCAAGTCCTGTGCAGCACAAAGTGTGAATCGTCGGACTATATGGCTTCTTCTTTGTGTATGATTAACCGTTTTATTTCTACAAATTTCCAGCATGAGGCTTTCATATAGAACACGCGGTCTCGAATGCCGTCACTTGGCCGGGCCGCATCTTTGAAATCACCGACTATGTGACCCGACGCCCTCCCCTTACAACGTGTTGGATTAATATCTTGGGCGCCGGTGAAATGTCAATGGTAGCAATGTTCTGCATAGGAATCAGCGTAAGAGAATCTTCCAACTCTATACCAACATAATTTGATTTCATGGTGTTTTCGATATTGTTCCCGACATTACGCAACTCCTTTTCATCTCGTTCAAGGGTAAATTTAATTTGCTCGCCATGGACGAGATTCACCTTCACGGTAATTTTAAGAAGACTAGTCATTGTTTTCCCTCCTTCTCTTCGTAAGTGGCAAGTTCACTTTGTCCTGTCGTAACAGGCCGATTTTCGTTGTGTACAACATATTGCCTTGCGGGTCCACAGTCGAGAGTTCCAGATTCCTTGCCAGCATTCATACCCACCGACCTGCCGGATGTGTTATAGCGGTTGTCAGAATAACGTTCCGATAAGAATAGATGACAATTGAAAATACTATTTGGCTCACTTGTGGGTGT
>JBFEUB010000109.1:0-11933 GCA_041547605.1 Desulfobacteria bacterium | reverse complement strand
GTGATTCAGGGGGTGGGAGCAAGGTATTGTCCTTCGATTGAAGATAAGGTCGTTCGGTTTCCGGATAAACTGCGACATCAGATTTTTCTTGAGCCCATGGGGCTCGGAACGACCGAGGTTTATCCAAACGGCATCTCAACGAGCCTACCGGTGGATATGCAGTTCAAAATGCTTCGATCTATTGAGGGGCTTGAAAAGGTCGAGATTGTGCGGCCGGGTTACGCGATTGAATACGACTACGTAGATCCGGTGCAAATTAAGCCTAGCCTGGAATGTAAAGTCATTTCAGGGTTGTTCTTGGCGGGCCAGATCAATGGCACCTCGGGTTACGAGGAGGCAGCGGGCCAGGGGATCATGGCCGGAATCAACGCGGTTCGCCACGTCAGGGGAGACCCTCCGATCATCCTCGGACGTGATCAGGCCTATATTGGTGTTATGATCGATGACCTGGTCACCAAAGGGACCCAAGAGCCTTACAGGATGTTTACATCAAGGGCCGAATATCGCCTTTTGCTTCGAGAGGATAACGCGGATTTGCGTCTTCGCGAGCTTGGACATCAGATTGGCCTGGTCTCCAGCGAAGCTTACGAGCAATTTGAACAAAAGCGTAACTCTGTTGACGGACTTTTGACCCTCCTTTCAGATGTGCGACTGAATCCAAAGCCACAAGTGAAGCAGACTTTAGAAGATTTAGGTATTGGAACTATTAATCAGCCATTGACGTTGAAGGATCTGCTGAAAAGGCCCGAGACCGACCTGAAAGATATTGCCCAGCTTGAGAATCGCATTCTCTCTTTTGACAGCCAAGCAGCTGAACAAGCTACCATCCTTGTCAAATACGATGGATACATACGACGTCAGAGCGAACAGGTTGAACGGGTGAAATACTTGGAAGGAACCAGAATTCCAGAAGATCTGGACTACTTCATTATTCCAGGGCTCTCGAATGAGGTCAAGGAGAAGCTTTCCAAAATTCGGCCGGTTTCTTTGGGCCAGGCCTCTAGAGTCTCGGGAATAACACCAGCAGCAGTGACCATTATTCAAATCTATCTCAAGAAATGGGAGCATGACACTAAAAAATAACGCGCAGCGAACAAAGGTATACCTACGAAGGATCACACTGGCGCCGGACAATCCTATTATTCCCTCCCTGCGAACTCTGTGAGAGATATGGATATGACCCTTTTCCTGCAAGGATTGTGGGAGGCGTTTTTAAGAGTCATTTTTCCACCCAAGTGTCTTATTTGTCATAGGTATTATGCATGGCAGCCATCGGCTGGCGGCCTTGCGTCTGATCCGATTTCTAACGTCACGGCCCCATATTTTTGTGCGTCCTGCCGAGAGGGCCTTACACCCATCGCCTCCCCTTTTTGCTCAAAATGCGGCGTCCCCTTTGCTTCCCGGGAAGGGGAAGACCACGGCTGCTCAGAGTGCGTTCTTGAGAGAAGGCATTTCAGGAGGGCACGCGCCTTTGGGGTGTATGATGGAAATCTTATGCAAGCTATTCATTTGTTCAAGTACGGAAACAAGACTTCTCTCTCCCGGCCGTTGAGCGCTCTCGTCAGGAACACCTTTTTTCAATTTTGGGAGCGAAATACCATAGACCTTGTCGTTCCAGTGCCACTGCACATGAAGCGGCTTCGGGAGCGGGGATTCAATCAGGCCCATCTTGTTGTCAGGAGGTGGGCAACACAGGAAGAAATTCCCTTCGACGGCATTACGTTATCCCGTAGCCGCTGGACTGAGCCTCAAACGATCCTTAGCCGGGCTGAACGCCGAAAAAACATCAAAGGGGCTTTCTCTCTTCGGCATCCGGAGAGAATTAAGGGTCAGAGAATTCTTTTGGTGGACGACGTGTACACAACCGGCGCTACTGTGAATGAGTGTGCTAAAGTCTTGATGAGGGCCGGCGCGGAATTCGTTGATGTCCTGACCTTGGCACGGGCAATTTGAGAACGGCAATAGAAGAGATTTGCACGAGCAAAAAGATGTTGGATGCGGGATAGTCCGGTGTCATCAGCCTAATGCAATCCTGCATTTCTGGCCTGTTGACGGGAATCACGTTTGGTCTTTCAAGGATGAGGTTGGTCACCTCACGGTTGTTTCCGAGAGATGCATAAATCATTTCACATACGCCACGATTTGTTAGTTTGCCTGATTGTAATAGTGATAACCCTTACAGCCTATTGGAACGTCCGAAATCATGATTTTCTCCACTACGACGACAGCCTTTACGTTACCGAGAACCGTCACGTTGGGGCCGGATTGACTTGGGCGGGCGTTACCTGGGCCTTTACTACCACGCATGCTTCCAATTGGCATCCTTTGACATGGCTAACACACATGCTGGCCTGTGAGGTTTATGGGTTGGACGCAGGCGGGCATCATGTGACCAGTCTGTTATTCCACATAGCCAACACGTTGTTATTATTCGTGGTGCTTAACCGGATGACCCTATCTCTTTGGCGGAGTGCCTTTGTTGCGGCCCTGTTTGCTGTGCACCCCCTCCACGTGGAATCAGTTGCTTGGGTGGCGGAACGAAAAGACGTCCTGAGCACCTTTTTCTGCTTTGCTACCATGTGGGCTTACGTCCATTACGCGGAATGTCCAGGGTTTTCTCGGTATTTGTCAGTCCTGGTTTTGTTTGCTTTCGGTCTCATGGCCAAACCCATGATTGTCACACTGCCTTTTGTGCTTCTTTTGATGGACTACTGGCCTCTCGGGCGTTTTGGGTTCGGCTTCAGGAAGCAAGGACTGCCCAAGCCTTTCGAGCTTAGATATAAAATGTCGTTCCCTCTTCATCTGGTGTTCGAAAAGGTTCCCTTGATTGCTCTTGCAGTAGGCTCCTGTGTTGTGACCTTTCTCGCTCAGCAAAGTGGGGGTTCCTTGCTGTCTCTGGGCAAGCTTCCTCTAAATATCCGGATAGGCAACGCTTTGGTTTCGTATGTAAGCTACATTGGAAAAACGATCTGGCCTGCTCGGCTGGCGGTTTTTTATCCCCACCCCGGTATGCCGCCACCCTGGAAGATGTTTGCCTGCGCAGCGTTTCTGCTGATCGTCACATTTTTGGTGATCTTGACATGGAAGAAGCGTCCCTATCTTGCAGTGGGGTGGCTATGGTATCTTGGAATACTTGTCCCGGTTGTTGGGGTGGTTCAAGTGGGTGAACAGGCCATGGCTGACAGGTATACATACGTGCCCATCATTGGTCTGTTTGTAATGATTGCTTGGGGTGTTCCCGAGCTTGGCGCAAGGTGGCGCTATCAAAGACACGTGCTTGCCACATCCATGGGGGCAGCACTTTCATGCCTTGTGATATGCACGTATTCGCAGGTTCGCCATTGGGATAATGCCGCTGCGCTTTTCAAGCATGCAGTTGATGTGACTACGGAGAACTATGTAGCGCACTTCAACCTAGGAATTGCGCTGGCTAAGCAAGGAAGCGAAAAAGAGGCCATCAGCCACTATTTCGAAGCGCTGCGCATTAATCCGGCTTGGGCGGAGGCACATAATATTCTGGGAAGCGCCCTAGCGCGCCAAGGGAACCTCCGGGTAGCTGTTTCTCACTATTCCGAGGCTTTGCGTATAAAACCGGCTATGGCAGAGGCACACAACAATTTAGGACTTGCTCTACAAATGTTAGGAAGGCTTGAGGAGGCTGTTTCCCATTTTCGGCAGGCTTTGCGCATAAGGCCTGACTACACGCAGGCACGCCACAACCTCGAAACTGCTCTCAGCGCCCTGAAAGAGATTGGCTAGTTACTTACAAAACGACTCGTCCTTTCAGTTGAAGCTAAGAATAATGTCTACGGACTTTGTGTGACCCGTAGCCCGGTATGTGGTTTTTGGGGGCACGTCTCGGTGGGTGAGGGCTGTCTCCCGTCACACGCCCTATGAGGGCATCGTCGTGAAAATTGGAGTGATCTCAGACACGCACTTAAAGAAACCGACTCCCGAGCTTTGCCAACTAAAGCACACGGTTTTTGCTGATGTTTCCATGATTCTCCACGCAGGGGACCTCACCGAGCTTGAAGTGCTGGAGGCGTTTTCAGGCAAAGAGGTGATTGCCGTTCAAGGAAACATGGACTCTCGGACTGTCAGGAATGAGCTTCCATCCAAGAAAGTCGTAGAGATAAAAGACCTTCGAATCGGACTCCTCCATGGTCTGGGCAACCCGTTTGGGTTACCAAGGAGGCTTGCAGGAACGTTTCATGAGGTGGATGTAATCGTTTACGGACACACGCATCGGTCGAATAATAAGGTCAGAGACGGCGTTCTCTTTTTCAACCCGGGGTCCTTTTCGGGCGGCTTTCCCTTTTTTGGCAAACGATCGGTGGGCATTTTGACCATCGAGGAGGGAATTACAGGCCAGATCATCAAGCTCTAATGCGGAATCATTGTTATGCTTGAGACTGCCTTCTCACCACCGATTCCACCTTGGCCTTTGCTGATGCCTCTTTGTCACGTCTATCGTCAAGTTTGATACTCGTGACGACTCTGAGGGCCCCTGCTTCGAACGGCACCTCGTGCATCTTTAATATAACCTGAAAGAGCGCTTCGAGATCCCCCTCAATGATAGTCCCCATACCATGCACTTCGTAGGTGAGCCCTGAGTCCTGTAAAACCTTGAGGCATTCCGCAACATAACTGCTCAGACTGGTAGACTTTGTTCCGATCGGGACGATGCTAAGCTCTACAATGGCCAAAAGGTTTCCCTGTCCTTTCTTTTTGATCCCATAAACGTAAACCGACTGCGGCTTGAAGGATATATTTGTCGTTGAATGCGCGTCAAGGGAAAAGGCTCACGCCTATGCACATATGGAATTTGGGTTGACCTTAGCCGTGTCGCGAGGCAAAATTAAAAATTCTGCAGAAATAAAATGGATGAGTGGGGCCATCGAAACATGTCTTTAGACAAGATCGCCGTGCGCGGTGCACGGCAGCATAACCTGAAGGATATTAATGTCGACATCCCTCGAAATCAATTCATCGTCATAACGGGCATTTCAGGCTCCGGCAAATCGACACTGGCCTTTGACACGCTTTACGCTGAGGGACAGCGGCGATACGTTGAGTCGCTTTCAGCGTATGCTCGCCAGTTTTTGGAGCAGATGGACAAGCCGGAAGTGGACAGCATCGAAGGCCTTGCTCCAGCCATCGCTATCGAACAAAAAACGATCACGAAGAATCCTCGCTCGACAGTCGGCACGGTCACCGAGATCTACGATTATCTTCGACTCCTGTTTGCCCGAATCGGCAAGCCACATTGCCACAGATGCGGACAACCCGTTTCAGCCCAGACCAGTCAAGAGATCGTAGATAGTCTCATGGCCCTGGAGCCGGGCACCAAGGTTGTCATCATGTCTCCTGTAATCACTGATGAGAAGGGGACCCACCAAAGGCTGTTTCAAAGACTGCAAAAGGATGGCTTTGCACGCGTCAGGGTAGACGGCAGGATGTTTGATCTGGATCAACCGATTTCACTGAATAAAAACAGAACGCACACCATAGAAGTCGTAGTGGACCGCCTGATTGTTAAAGAAGCGGCACGTAATCGTCTGGCCGATTCTATCGAGCTTGCCATGGGGCTGTCAGGAGGCGTAATCACCGTCGACCAATTACAGGGCGTGTCACTCATCTTCAGCGAAAAGGCAGCTTGCACGCGCTGCGGTATCAGTTATCCCCCCCTCACGCCGGCTCGCTTTTCTTTTAACAGCCCCCAGGGAGCCTGCCCGGCATGTGATGGCCTTGGCTCAATGATCGTCTTCGATCCCGACCTGATTGTACCAGATCCTGCCCTTTCACTGAGGCATGGCGCAATTGCTCCTTGGGAACATCGACATTCGGTTTACTTCTATCAGGTATTAGACGCCATCACGAAACACTTTCACGTGAACGTCTATACACCGTTCAATGAATTTCCTGAAGCCCTGAAAGATCTCCTTCTGCATGGGTCCAAGGGTAAGGCAATTCCCTTTTATCTTGAACGCGACGGCAGGCGCTATTCGTATTCCCGGCCTTTTGAAGGAGTTATTCCGAACCTTGAACGGCGTTATAGGGAGACCAGATCACACCAGGTCCGGGAGGGGATTGAGCGGTTTATGAACGTACGACCTTGCCCCAAGTGTCAGGGCGCAAGGCTCAAACCAGAAAGCCTTGCAGTAAAGGTTGGTGACGAGTCGATCCACCAGGTGTGCAAACATTCAGTCACCGATCTTTTTGAGCTTTTTGGAGCGATGTCTCTCAGTCCACGAGACAGGGTTATCGCAAGCCCTGTCGTTAAGGAGATTACCGACAGGCTCCTTTTCCTGACCCAGGTGGGGCTGGGTTACCTGACGCTGGATAGGGCTTCGGCCACGCTTTCTGCAGGAGAGGGGCACCGGATTCGCTTAGCCACCCAGATCGGCTCCAAGCTCACCGGAGTACTCTATGTCCTGGATGAACCAAGTATTGGACTACACCAGCGCGACAACCAAAGGCTACTCAACACACTCAAACAGATGCGTGACCTGGGAAATACGGTGCTCGTGGTGGAGCACGACGCAGAATCAATCCTTTCGGCTGAGCATGTGATTGATATGGGGCCGGGAGCTGGAGTCGATGGTGGTCATATAGTATTTGATGGGCCACCGGAGGGTTTACTACAGCACAAGACCTCTGTTACGGGCCAATATCTGTCGGGCCGCAGAACCATACCGGTGCCTCCAAAGCGCCGCCAGTTGAAAAAGGGCTCTATAGTTGTAGAGGGGGCATCTACCAACAACCTCAAAGACATCACTGTTCGGTTCCCTTTGGGATGTTTCGTGTGCGTCACCGGCGTGTCGGGTTCCGGCAAATCGAGTTTAGTGGTTGAGACGCTGTATTCATCTCTGGCGCGCCACCTCCACCATTCTAGCAGAGCCGCAGGCAAATATATGAGGATGACCGGCCTTGAGAAGATAGATAGTGTCGTCAATGTAGATCAGGCTCCCATCGGACGAACCCCGCGTTCCAATCCAGCCACCTACACCGGTGTATTTTCAGATATTCGGGACTTGTTTGCAAAAACACCGGAGGCCAGGATGCGGGGATATAGACCAGGTCGCTTCAGCTTCAATGTAAAAGGAGGGCGGTGCGAGGTTTGTCGCGGGGACGGAATCATGAAGATCGAGATGCACTTTCTCCCTGATGTTCATGTGACATGCGATGTGTGCCGAGGGAAACGATATAATCGGGAGACCCTTGATGTCAGATATAAGGGGAAAAACATTTCAGCCGTGCTGGATATGACTGTGGATCAAGCACTCGACTTCTTTGGCAAGATCAAGAAGATAAGAACCAAGCTTCAGACCCTGGCAGACGTGGGCCTACCCTACATCTGTCTCGGACAATCTGCAACCACCCTTTCCGGTGGTGAGGCCCAGCGGGTCAAATTGTCAAGAGAACTCGGCAAGCGCGCAACAGGGAGAACCGTTTACGTCTTAGATGAGCCGACGACAGGACTCCATTTTGCCGATATCCAAAGGCTCCTGGATGTGCTAGATCGGCTCACGGACGCTGGCAATACGATCATCATAATCGAGCACAATATGGACGTCATCAAGTCAGCCGATTTCATTATCGACCTCGGACCCGAAGGAGGGGACGACGGGGGGTACTGCGTGGGATGCGGCACACCTGAGGAGATCGCGCAACTTCCGGAATCCCACACTGGCAGGTTTCTGAGAAATGTGCTGCACGGTTGATTGTTTGAAGACAAACCCCTTGCTTCGCGCAGGGTCCCCAACTTAAACGCGGGAGCTGACGTTCCTCTTTATTTGAAGATTCCCTGGAGTCCCGAAAAGTTCCGACGCATCAGGACTGTAAAGAAATATGGGGAGAGGCTCAGAAGGGCAAGGGATTCCAATCTAAGGAATGCGCGCACCGGGCTATTTGGGAGCAATTACTGAGCCAGGTTTTATGCGGCTGCGGTGCTGTCGTGACCTTGATGGGGTGAGCCTATAATAGAGAACCTCCAACCTGAGGCTAAAATCTACGTTTTCGACAGAGACGTGGGCCGGGCAATGAAGCTGGATAGGTGCAAAATTAAGAATGCCGCAAACGCCAGCTCTGACTAGCATGTCAGCAACCTTCTGAGCCCATTGCGGCTTTACGGCAATGACGCCGATTTCAACACCCTTTGTCTTGACTAGATGATTCATGGCTTCTATAGGTGAAACCTCTACGTCTCCAATTCTGACGCCTATTCTCTTCGGCTTTCTGTCGAACGCAGCTACAAAGGTGTAACTCCCGTCGACGAACTGGGCATGTCTTAGGAGGGCCGAGCCTAAATTTCCTACCCCCACGAGGCCCAAACGCCATTTCTTATCCAGGCCAAGGATCTTTCTTATCTCCAACAAGAGTTCTTTGACATAATAGCCTACGCCTCTAACTCCAAACTGACCAAAGTAGGCAAGATCTTTCCGGATCTGCGCCGGATTGATACCACAGGCGTGAGCCAGGCGAACCGAGGAGACAACCTCTACGCCCTTTTGGTTGAAGTGTTCAAGACACCTTGTGTAAACGGAAAGGCGAGCGATTGCAACGGAGGGAATCTTTATAGGTTTCACGAGTATAATTCTTCAACGGGTACGTATAAAACTGCTTGAACCACCAAAGCGAGCCCATATCCTGCGGCTGCCGAAGTCTTGCTGCCGAGTTACCGAGCGCCTAAATAAGCATATGCGCAGCAGGTGGCTTTGTGAGAAGCTAAAAGCCGAAAAACAAAGAAGCACGAAGTGGTATTGTTTAAGTCTGTTTGCCCTTGCGAAGCAAGAGGGTGGAAACAATATAAAAATGGTAGAGTTCCTTGCGGCCGAACGTCCGTTTTAGCTTGTCCTCTTGAACCTTCTTTCGGAGGTCGCCGACGCGAAATTCAACAGGGCTTTCCGCAGGGCACCCTCCGTCTTGCGGGGTAATCTTTGAAAGAAACGGGTTAAAACAGAGTAAGAAAGAAAAACAGGGTTGCACCACCATAAACTGGCAGCTGCAACCCTGTCCTCCTTATTCCCTGCAATTAATGGACCGCAAATAGTTTCGAGATCGGGTCAGAGTACGGATGCGCGTAAATCAGAATTAAGGCGATAACCAGGGTATAAATACACAGCGCTTCGATCAAGGCCAAACCAATCAACATGGTTACGGTCACCTTACCTGAAGACTCTGGATTCCTGGCAATACCTTCAACCGCGCTCTTGACTGCAGTGCCCATGCCGAGACCGCATCCAAAGGCTGCGATGGCAATAGCAAAGCCGGCAGCAAATACGGATACCGTGAAGTACTTCAAGGCGCTAATGCCTATCTCGTCACCTGCAGCATAGGCCACTGTAGAAAAGGCAAACAGCCAAAATGCAGACCCCAACGTTGAAAATGACAGCTTCTTGAACATAGACTCTTCCCTCCTTTACTCTGAAGTTTTATTAATGGGCTTCTTCCAACGCAAGCGTAAAGTACATTGTAGAAAGTAAGTAAAACACAAAGGCCTGAATAAAGCACACAAGAAGTCCTAAAACCAACATGGGAAGCGGGGCGAGAAACAGACCGGCCAGCATGAAAAGAATCCCCAGGACCAATTCCTTACCCATCATGTTTCCAAAAAGTCGGATGCTGAGCGACATAACTCGGGCCAGGTGACCAATTGATTCAAGTATAATCATAAGAGGTGCCAACCACCAAATGGGTCCTGTAAACTGCTTGATGTATGCAAACCCATGAGTCTTAAAGCCAATTACATGGGTCATAATAAACACAGGGATGGCAATAGACAGAGTCGTATTAAGGTTGGCAGTTGGCGGGAATAACCCCGGCATTAGGCCTATGAGATTGCACACGAAAATATAAAGAAACACAGTGGCAAGGATTGGAAAGTAGGGGCGGCCATGTTCACCAGTAATGTCAACGGTGAAATCTTCCATTCCATCAATGACAACCTCGAAAAGATTTTGCCACTTGGCCGGTATCATGCTGATTCCTCTGGTGGCAAGAAGTCCAAAAACAATCAGGATGAGCATAACAAACCACGAGTAGATTACGTGGGGATAGTGGTGAGCAAAATCAGCCAACCCTATAATCTCGAACAGTTTCACCAGAAAGAGGATGGGATGTTCCATATCACGCCGCCTCCTTAAAGATGATTTTCCTTATTTCATTAAACGTTGCTATGAAGATGCTTGTGACCACCACCGACAGGCCAATAATGAGCCCCAAGGGATTTACATAATGGTCCGCTATAAGCACATATATAATGACGACACTGATCAAGAAACGAAGATAGTATTTACCTAAAACCACCCTTGTATCGGCAAGATGTGGTGGCGTCAGGGCTGACCTGAGGGATCGATACATCAGCTGAAAATTAATGGTCACAATAAGCCCACCGGCCAGGATTCCCCACGCAAAAGGCCCTGGTGCGAGAATAAAGCCGGATATTGTAACTATACAAAAAATGATCCAGTTCGTCAGTGTGATAAATCTAAGCAGTCTCTTTTCTATACGCACAATTTGAAGCCTTCCTCTTACAGCTTCCGGCTCCTTTTCATAGCCAGATATATATTTCGAAATCCGGCAATCACACCAAGGCCAAGAAAGATGAGGGTGAACCACGGGGAGGTATTAAATACCCGTGTGTCGAGCCAGTAGCCAATGCCCAGACCGATCAGCATGGCGAGGGCAATGGAAAAACTCAGGCTGCTGTAATACCACAGCTCCCTGAACAGTTTCTTGGTGTCGTCTTTCATGACAAAGAGCGCTTTCCCAGAGTCCCGCTTATGTCAAGCCAGCCAGCCTCTGGGGAATCAAGCGCCACCTATCATATCATCGCCTGTAAGTCAATCTCTAAATTTGTAAAGTGCCAAAAACCTCTTCTGCTGCCAAGATCGTTGCCTGGATGTCCCCTTCGTTGTGGGCACTTGAGACAAATAGCGCCTCATATTGAGAAGGGGCTATGTAGATACCCCGTTCCAGCATACCCCTAAAATATCTTGCAAACATCGCTAGATCGCTTTTTTGGGCACCGGCAAAGTCTGAAACACGCTCTTCGGTGAAAAAGAGCCCCATCATAGACCCAACCCGGTTGGTCACTGCAGGTAGCCCAGCCTTCGCAACAGCCTTTCTAAGGCCTGCCTCCAGCACGGCTGACCTGGCTTCCAGAGTTTGATAGAACCCAGACTGCTGCAAGCGCTTCAACGTTGCGATTCCGGCTGCCATGGCCACTGGGTTCCCGGAAAGGGTTCCGGCCTGGTAAACCGGGCCCTCAGGGGCGACTTGCTTCATGATGTCTTTCTTCCCGCCATAGGCCCCTACCGGGAGCCCGCCCCCTATGACTTTACCCATGCAGGTGAGATCTGGCATGACATCATACAGGGCCTGAGCGCCACCATATGCAACCCGGAAGCCTGTCATAACCTCATCAAATATAAGGATGATTCCATTGTCCTGTGTCAACGCCCTCAATGTCTCTAGGAATCCCGGCTCGGGAGGAACAAGCCCCATGTTTCCGGCCACTGGTTCAACGATAATGGCCGCAATATTGTCGCCCATTTTGAAAACAACGTCGGTTACTTGCTCCAGATCGTTGTACGGCAGGGAAAGGGTGTTTCGAACGAACGCCTCAGGGACCCCGGGGCTACCGGGAATGCCTAGTGTCGCCACCCCAGAACCCGCTTCTACCAGGAGCGTATCTGCGTGGCCATGATAGCAGCCGTCAAACTTAACAAGCAAATCTCTGCCCGTGACACCTCGGGCTAGGCGAATGGCGCTCATAGTGGCCTCAGTGCCAGAGTTGACCATTCGGACCATCTCCACCGATGGAACCGCTTCAATCACCATCTGGGCCAGTTCTATCTCAAGATCTGTGGGGGCCCCAAAGCTCGTTCCTCGCCCCAGCACACTTCTAATGGCTTCTGTCACGTCGGGAT
>JBFEUB010000108.1:0-11970 GCA_041547605.1 Desulfobacteria bacterium | reverse complement strand
TTTTCAATCATCAACGACTTGCGAGCAAACGGAACATATTTTTGACAATCAGTCTAAACAAAGCGGAGAAGCCTTCAGCACCGTATGTCGAATATGGTGCCGTTGAGGGACCTGTCAAGGCATATCAGTGACTTGACCTCAAAAAGGACGTCCCCCTGGCGGCAACAATGCTGCGCAACACGAGCAACATCTTCAAGAGAGCGCTTTGGGCAACAGCCGGAAATATACTTGACACGGTCGAGAGGTTCCGACTAATAAGCTTGTACCCATGATTGCCCTAAATTTTGAAAAATGCGGCGGATTAGTTCCAACCATTGTGCAAGATTTTAAAACCGGCGAAGTCCTGATGCTTGCCTTTATGAACGAGGAGGCTTGGCGCCAAACCCTCACAACGGGAAAGGCCACATACTGGAGCCGCACTCGCCAGGAGCTGTGGGTCAAGGGCAAAACGTCGGGGCATGTCCAGTGGGTGAGGGATGTCTGCATTGACTGCGACAACGATACCGTTCTCTTGAAGGTGGAACAGGTGGGCGGCGCTGCTTGCCACACTGGATATCGAAGTTGCTTTTTTAAGAAAGTGGACGGTGATTCGGTGCGTGTGGTTGGCGAGAAAGTCTTTGATCCCAAGGAGGTATACAAATAACGTGGAAGAAAAACTTAAGCTCGGGATTCCCAAAGGGAGCTTGCAGAACGCTACGATTGCTCTGTTCAAGCGTTCCGGGTGGCGGATTGACATCAACGGACGCAGTTACTTTCCCGATATAAACGATGACACGATTGAGTGTGCCATCTGCCGGGCTCAGGAGATGTCGCGTTATGTGGAAAGCGGCACTCTGGATGCGGGTCTCACAGGAGAGGACTGGATATCAGAAAACGAGTCCGATGTGAGGATCGTGGAGGATTTGGTCTATTCAAAGGTCAGCCAACGCCCGGCCCGTTGGGTCGTGGCAGTTCCTTACAATTCTGATGTAGAGAGCCTGGAGGATCTGGCAGGGAAAAAGATCGCGACTGAATTGGTAAATTTTACGAAAAGGTATTTTGCTGAACGTGGGATTGATGTGAAGGTGGAATTTTCGTGGGGAGCCACAGAGGCCAAAGTGGTGTCAGGCCTGGCCGATGCGGTTGTGGAGGTAACTGAAACTGGCAGCACCATCAAGGCCCACGGCCTGAAGATAATCCATGAGCTACTCAAGACCAACACCAAATTGATTGCCAATCATGCCGCATGGGCGAACCCAGAGAAGCGGGAAAAGATAGAACAGGTCGCGCTACTTTTGAAGGGGGCTCTGGTGGCTGAGAAGATGGTGGGGCTTAAGATGAACGTGCCCGAGGCAAAGTTGAAGGAAGTTGTGGCACTTCTTCCGAGCCTCAATGCGCCCACGGTATCTCCGCTATATCAGTCCGACTGGTTTGCTGTGGAAACAGTGGTGGCATCCTCTGTAGTACGCGATCTTATCCCTGAACTGCTCAATAATGGTGCCGAGGGGATTATCGAATATCCGTTAAATAAGGTGATTTGATATAGGAGGTCAGAGGTTACAGGTTCGCGGCAAGAAACCCTTGCATTTTAGTTGAAGCGAAGTGGTGCTCCCTTCTAATGTGTAATTCTCCATAAAAAAAGCAACTGCAGCCAACGGGCCAAAAACCCTCCAATCAGATACAAGGAACTTTTCTATGATCTCCAAGCGTATCCAGGAAATCACCCCCTTTATTGCTATGGATGTCTTGGAGAAGGCCCACAGCATGGAGCGGGCAGGCATCCATATTATCCACTTGGAGATAGGGGAGCCCGACTTCGACACCCCCACCTGCATCAAGGATGCCGCTATTCGTGCGTTGAGAACGGGACATACCCACTATACGCACAGCCTTGGGCTGTTAGAGCTTCGTGAGGCCATCTGTAAACACTATCACGAGCGTTACGGTGTGGGCATTGAACCAGACCAAGTGGTTGTTACATCAGGCACCTCGCCAGCCATGTTCATGCTCTTTTCAGCGCTTTTGGATCCAGGAGACAAGGTGATCATCTCAGATCCCCATTACCCATGCTATCCCAACTTCATCCGATTTGCGGGAGGCGAGCCGGTCACGATTCCGGTTTACGAAGATGACGGGTTCCAGTACCGACCAGAGGTCATCCAGGAGAAGATTGACGACACAATTAAGGGAATTTTTGTGAACTCCCCGTCTAACCCTACCGGCAACGTTCTCAGTCACGACCGTATGGAGGCCATTGCAAGGTTGTCCCCACACATTATTTCTGACGAGATATACCATGGCTTGGTTTATGAGGGGGAGGAGCATTCCATCTTGGAGTATACGGACAGGGCCTTTGTCCTGAACGGTTTCTCCAAGGTCTATGCCATGACTGGTTGGCGATTGGGCTACCTTATTGCACCAAGGCCTTATATCAGGGCTATCCAGAAGGTTCATCAGAATTTCTTTATTTCGGCGAATGCCATGGTGCAATGGGCTGGCATCGCAGCGCTTGAAGAAGCTGCGGAAGATGTCGAAAAGATGAGGACGATCTATGATGAACGCCGCCGATTCATGATCAGGCGGCTCAAAGAGTTGGGATTCGGCATTACTGTGGAACCTACCGGTGCCTTCTACGTGCTGGCTAATGCAAAGCAATTTTCAGAGGACTCCTATGGGCTGGCTTTCGATATTCTTGAAAATGCTCACGTGGGAGTTACCCCTGGGATCGATTTTGGGGCCAATGCCGAGGGGTACCTGCGGTTTTCCTACGCAAACACCCTGGAGAATATTGAAGAAGGAATGGAGCGAATCGAAAAATACCTGGCGCATCTTAGAACCTAAAAAACGCAGAGTGTTCCCAAGACGGGAAAGAGGGGACATCCATGACCGGCTCGCTCCCCGGACACGCAGTGCTGCAGCAGGGCAGAACCCCCTTCCTTTGGGGGGCTTCACATGCCATGGACGTCCCCGCGTCCAATGTCGCGTATTTAAGGCACGTCTTAGTAAGTGACCTGAAGCGCTTGAGGGTAGACGAACAATCAAGCCCTCGTGGCGCGCGCACCTGCTTATGAAGAAGCTGGTGCCGGATAGACGATGCCCCAAATGGCCGTTTAGACAACTTTCAAGGAACTGCTTGGCAGCTCGTGAACTGAGCAAAATCGCCGGTATCAAAGAAGGCCATGTCAACCTGATATGCCCATGAGAATCCATGATTGTGCGGTCTGCAAAATTCCTCACCAGCGCCGTGAGACCTTCCCAGTATCCTTCACCCGATAGGCCTGAAATTGCGTTTGGAGGGCGCTCCAACGTAGGCAAGTCTTCCCTGATGAATGCATTGTTGGGCCGCAAGAACCTGGTAAAAACCAGCTCAACCCCCGGGCGTACGCAGACGATAAATTTTTTTTCCATCAACGATCGCTTTTATTTTGTGGACTTGCCCGGATACGGGTATGCCAAGGTTCCCAAAGCAGTGCGCGAGCGCTGGGGGCCAATGGTAGAAACATACTTAAAAAGCCGTCTCCCTGGAGCGAAATCCGCGGCGGGGACCAGCCAGGGGCTTTGCGCATTCGTTGCAATCATGGATATTCGGAGGCAGCCAAACCAGGGAGATCATGATTTGCTTGCATGGCTTGCGCACTACAAGATACCGGCTATTGTGATACTAACAAAGGCAGACAAGCTCAAAAAGAATGCGCAGGACAAGCAGAAACGTGCCATCGCCCGAGAACTTTCCATGGATCCTGCCTCACTTGTTCTCTTTTCTGCTGCTACGGGGTTTGGCAAACGCGAAGTGTGGGCCGCGATCGACGACCGGTTGTCAGCATGACGTTTAAGATAGATGGTAGCTATGGCGAGGGTGGCGGGCAGATATTGCGGACCACGCTATCCCTGGCGGCAATACTCCAGCAGCCTGTGGAGATCCACAGTATCAGGGCGGGCCGCAAGAAGCCGGGCCTAAGACCTCAACACCTCATGGCAGTTAAGGCCATGACCTTGATAACTTCTGCGGAAGTTGATGGCGCGGAACCGGGTTCCATGCGCCTGTTCTTCAACCCTGGTCAACTCGCCCCTGGGTCTTATGCACTTGATATAGGAACAGCGGGTTCTACGAGCCTAGTGCTGCAGACCATGCTTCCTGCCCTAATATTTGCTGGAAGGGCATCCCAGGTTGTCATTACCGGTGGTACGCATGTGCCATGGAGCCCCTGTTTCCACTACTTGAGAGACGTGTTTGTGCCTGCGCTTGAGCAGATGGGTGGAGCGGTCCAGGTGCATATAGAGCGCTGGGGCTGGTATCCAAAGGGGGGTGGAAAGGTCGTGGCGTCCATATTGCCGGCCTCAGAACTCAGGGGCGTTGATTTCACTTGGCGGGGTGAATTGCAGGATCTTTATGTTCTCTCGGCCGTTTCAAATCTTCCCATCAGTATTGGGGAGAGGCAGCGAGATCAGGCTCTCAGGCGTTTCAGAAATCATGGCTACGCGTTGCCACGCATTGAGCTTTACGAGGGTCCCTCCCCTGGTACCGGCACAGTGATCTTTGCGAAGGCCAGCTTTGAAAATGGGGTGGCCGGGTTTACGTCTTTGGGGAAGAAAGGTAAGCCTGCTGAAAAGGTTGCAGACGATGCATGCTCGGAGTTTTTTCGATTCATGTCATCTGGGGCGGTTACAGACGACCACCTGGCGGACCAGCTAGCCTTATACATGGCTTTAGCCAAAGGCCGGTCTTCCCTGATTACACGGGACGTATCAAAACATTTGCTAACAAACATATGGGTGATTGAACAGTTTCTCTCGGTCAGATTTGAAGTAAATAAGGAGGCTGGCAGACTTCGTGTTGAGGGGATCGGACACACCAATAACCCTGGACGAGTTTGAGATATCGTATTCGGCAAGGAGATAGTCACCACATGAGTCATAGGAGGGCGGGCGTTCTCTATGGTTTATATTGATCATAAACTTGTTGGTCGCGGGCGTGATTAAGGTTTCGGTGAGCTTTGCAGCTTTTAACGATGCCAAGGGCTTTCGCGTGGCAGTCGACCTGTTGAACTATGCAAGTTATCTGGAGGCCATGGCAGCGTACCACGAAATTGTGACGCATTAGGAAGTGAAGCCTCCCCGCCCGGAAGGGCGGGGAGGCTTCACCTTGAGGCCGAAAAGCGCTTTCTTCAATCTGTGCGAAAGCACCGGTGGGATACACATAAATAGTAAGGGCTTCGGACATGGTGTTGGTATGAGTCAGTGGGGTGCATACCGTATGGCCAGGGTTGGCGCCTTCTCGGTGAACGGTTTTAAAATGTGCCGCTCTGCACCGATTTAGGTAACGGGCTGTTTCAACGGGAGGATTTTGGAAGCGGATGGCGGATCAGAAAGAAATTGACACCCCATTTGAAAATTGTTAAGTGATTATCATCCATCTGCATATACATCTTATGCGGGCCGTTAGCTCAACTAGGCAGAGCAGCTGACTCTTAATCAGGAGGTTACAGGTTCGATTCCTGTACGGCCCACCAATAAAACCACTTAGTTGGGCCTCAGCAACTTTCTTTTTCTTTGAAGAATCCCTGACCCTCTTGCCGTTCGGATCAAAATAGTCGATCTGATAGCTGTTACCCCGTTTTCTGATCTTTGCCACTCAAATCACCTCCTTTCCTCTTTTCTTCTACGGTAACTCTCGCTTAGACTTTGTTCTATTCTATAGCAGCGACCTTAAAATCCCTTGAGGCTCGTTCTCGGAGAAAATTAGGGACGTCCATTGGATTATTGGTTTACAATTGGCCGCTGCTGCAGTATAGGGTTGATATGCCGCGAAGAGCTCGCATAGATGCCCCGGGTGCACTTCATCATATTATTGTAAGAGGAATCGAGCGTCGGAAGATTTTTTTTGACGATGGCGATCGCAATAATTTTTTGCAGCGATTAGGTGTTGTTTTGACTGACACAAGTACCCCTTGTTTTGCCTGGGCATTGATACCCAATCATGTGCATTTATTGTTAAAGACTGGTGTTTCGCCGATTGCCACTGTAATGCGGCGCCTTTTGACTGGATATGCAGTGAGTTTTAATCGGCGTCATCTTCGGCACGGACACCTATTTCAGAATCGTTACAAATCGATTTTATGTCAAGAAGATGTGTATTTATTGGAATTGGTACGCTATATCCATCTGAATCCTTTGAGAGCGAAAATGGTACAGGAGTTAAGAGAGCTGGACAGATATCCATACTGTGGTCATGGCGTGGTGATGGACAAAAGGCAAAATGACTGGCAAGATGTGAACTACATATTAGGGCAATTTGATAGCAGGGTTTCAACAGCTAGGCGTCATTACCGTGCATTTGTCGAAAAGGGTATTGGCGATGGACGAAGGCCCGAATTAGTTGGGGGAGGATTGATTCGCAGCGTTGGCGGTTGGTCAGCGGTGAAGATGCTACGTAGAAGTGCAGGTCGGATGAAAGGCGATGAGCGCATTTTAGGTGACGGCGATTTTGTTGACAGGGTATTGAGAAGGAGCCAGGAGGAGCTAGAGCGCAAGTATATATTAAAGGCTCGTGGCTACGATTTTGCCTGGTTGGCGAAACGTGTTGCCGATGTAACTGGACTTAATGTAAAAGAAGTATTGGCGCCAGGGAAATATAGCCAAAGCGTAAGAGCACGCAGTTTGCTCTGCTATTGGGCGACACGAGAACTCGGAATAACCACAGTTGAGCTTTCCAAGAAGTTGAGGTTAGCTCAACCAACAGTTAGTCAATCAGTAAGGAGGGGACAAAAGATAGCGGAAGAGAACAGACTCACCGTATTGGCGGAAACCAACCAATAATCCAATGGACGTCCCCTTTTTTACTTTTTACTTACCAAGGAAGCGCAGCCCTCAGTGTCCTGGCATAAGGTTACATTAACTATCAGTGGTATTCCTGCACCAGAACTCACGACGCTTCGAAAGAAGTTTTTCGAGATTTGGATAGCTTCAGGCTCACCCAGGGGATTAGGCGTTTTCTGCGATATAGAGCCACAAGCCCAGTTGGATAGACAGGTCGGGACGCAAATCAGTTTCTACTTTTCACCAGATGCTCTTCGCTTGGCATCTTCGTTAGTTTCAGATTCCACAGTGGCCATGCGCTGTGAACCGCCTGATGCCAGGAAGGTAATTTTCGTTGCTGGAGACGAGGGTTGCTGGGACTTGCTATAATAGCTGGCAACCTGTACAAAGAAGCTTTTAAGAGGGACAAAAAGAAGCCTAGAAAATAGCCTTGACCAAGCGGGTGTTATGAACACAATGCCAAGATACTATTGCTCATGATGGGTGGTGGTGTCTTGGCATGGTTTTGCTGTCCTGAAGCTTCCGAAGATTAGAAGCTATCTCAAAAATGCGTCTGAGGCCCCACATGGCGGCGTTGCGAGTCGGCTCAAAATGCCCACATACTGGCGTGTATGCTGCGTTTTTTCGCCGTGCCGCGCCTTGCCCTGAACCCTGGCACTTTTTTGAGATGGCTTTTAGGATGTTAAGAAGTAAGTCTATAAAACCTTTGGATTCAGATTTTTGAAATTCTGTAAACTTATTGTATCTCGAACTGCGGCAAATACTCCTCAATGACGGGAAAGTTATCTAACCGTTTTTCTATGGCTGCCTGCAGGATGGAATTCACCCACCAGTAGATGTCCTGTTTCTTTATGGAATCCCGCAATTTCTTCATGCGCTGCCGTCTCTCATCTTGTGGCATTTTGAGGGCTTGATAGATGGCGTCTGCTAAGCCTTCTATATCATGCGGGTTTACCAAGAGCGCACCCTTTTGCAGTTGTGCGGCTGCTCCTGCAAACTCACTCAAAATCAGCACGCAATTCTCTTCCAAACTGGCAGCGCAGTATTCTTTCGCGATCAAGTTCATGCCATCTTTGAATGATGTTACCAGTGCGATTTCGGCAGTGCGGTAGTAAGCAACCAGTTCACGACGGTCTAGGCTGCGAAAGAGGTAATGAATAGGCACCCAGCCAGAGCGGGTGAACTGTCCGTTGATCTCACTCACCAATCGCTCAATTTCTATTTTCAAATCCTCGTACGTGGGTATCTCGCGCCTACTTGGTACCACCACTTGGACCAAAACCACCCTTTCTTGAAGTTCCGGGTAACGCGACAGGGCGTTCCTGAAAGCCTCAAGCCGTTCAATGATTCCCTTTGTGTAATCCAAGCGGTCAACGCCCAATACAATCTGCACCCCGGGCAACTGTTCGTGTATGTACCAGGCTCCATCCGCCACATCACTCGTAGCAGCCAGGTTGGAGAACTCGTTGAAGTCAATGCTTATGGGAAAGGTCCCCACACGGACATCATAGTTTCCGAACCGGACCACGAGCACTTGTCCCTTACCCTGGACCTGGACATCTCTGATCAGGGTACGTATGCACTGAATAAAGTTGCGTCGGTCGCGTAACGTTTGGAAGCCGATTAGGTCATAGCTCAGGAGAGATCGCAGAAGCTCAAATCTCCAAGGGAGCCGCAAAAAGATATCGAGCGACGGGAACGGGATGTGTAGAAAAAAGCCGAGGTTGTGCTTTACGCCCAATTGGCGGAGTTCCTGGGCTACATTCATGAGGTGGTAGTCATGGACCCAGATGAAATCACCGCTCGCCAAGTTGTCGTTAATTACGAGGGCGAACTTACGGTTAACATCTTGGTAGCTTGACCAATAGGAGGGGTCAAAGTTGCATCTGGAAGGAAAGTCGTGGAAAAGGGGCCAACTGACCTCATTGGCGAATCCGCAATAATATTTTTGTTTTTCTTCGGCTGTGACAGCCACTGGTTTAAGCGTGAACCCAGCGTCATGGGTAAAACGTGCCAGAACCCTCTCCAACTCCTTACCTGAAGCCTCAGTGGTTCCCGGCCAACCGATCCACAAGCCACCCCGGTCCCTGAGTACTGGGGCAAGGGCTGTAACCAGGCCCCCTGAGCCTGGCATCGCTTTCCAGCGCCCACGCTTTTCCTTGTATAGAACCACGGGAAGCCGGTTGGAGACAATGATAAGGCGTTTTTTTTGTGAATCCCTATGCGCGGCAGATCTACTTGTTGGCGGCATTCAGCGCCTCCGTTCTTGTTGGGGGCTTACCTTCTGTGACGATGCGGCAGCCTTATGCCAGCGGCTTAAGAAATCCAATAACTCCGCAGGCGGGCGAAGCCAAAGGTCAGCCTTGGTATGACGCAGCTTTTCTCTCACCAGCACACCTATCCCCCGTGAGGCACATTTCTTCACAGCTGAAAAGGCGTCTTCATCGGTCAGGTCGTCACCCAGGTACGCAGCCACTGCCTGGCCCCCCATTTCAGATAGGATGGTCTTTACGGCTTCACCCTTACTGATTTTTGGTGGTCGCAGTTCAAGACCACCGTCAAATGCATGAATGGATAGTCCCGTCCCCACTGTAAAGTTTGGGAGAACTTTGAGCAGTCCGTTTTGTATTTTTTTCACCTTGCCGGGCTCCGCGCCTCGCCAGTGTATGGCGACGCCGAGGGGTTTCTTCTCAACGTAGTCGTTCCAACCCATCTTGTCCATCCAGCGCAATGCCGACTCTAAGCCATGTGAGGTGGTGGTTGGGAGGGATGCCTTTTGGTAGGTTCCGTCTTGCAAAAGCCTCTCGCCGCCGTGAGAACCCCAGATTTCAGGGGTTCGTTCCAGACCAAGCAAAGAGGTGATATCCTCCAAACCTCGGCCAGTTATGATTACCAGCCGTGTATCTCCCACTTGAATGATATCTCTAAGAACGGCAGGAACCTTTGGGTAGGGGAAGGCCTTATCGCGCTTGACGACGAAGGGAGCCAGGGTGCCGTCATAATCCAAAAGCAAGGCACGATTTCGGGATTTTTTGAGAGACTCAAAAAACTTGGACGGGTCTTTGTCCTGATTAAGGACCTTCATCGAGCGTTTGCTTAAGCCTTTGTTCTATCAGTGAATGGAGAAGTCGGAGTTTTAGGCCTAATGACTTATCCCAGTTCAATCCTGTCGCGACAGCCGTGAATGAGCGCCACCATGAGGGTGAGGTACTCCCGAAGTTGCCTGGTGATCAGGAAGTTTTCCCTTACAAACTCTCGTGCTTTTTGTCCCATTTCCTGAAGTTTATTCGGGCGCTCGAGGAGATAGCGCACCCTAAGAGCAGCGCCCTCGGGTGTGCTGACCAGAAAACCAGTGTGGTTGTTGATCACCTGCAACCTTATGCCACCGGTGTCTCCCCCGACTACTGGCTTGCCTTTCCACATAGCCTCAGTTACCGTCAGACCAAAACCCTCGCGAATTGATTTTTGCAGCACGACGTTAGCCGCGCGTTGAAGGGCATTGATAGTTCGGTGGGCATCGGAAGGGAGTTGCAGAATATGTATGTCAGGATCACCCTCGGAAAAAACCTCAGCCTCGCTTCGCACCAGCTCCCCTTCAGGATCGTCAGTCGCCACGCCACCAGCTAGGACCAACTGTAAGTCCGGGACGTACTTCTTAGCCAACCTGAATGCGTAAATGACTCCGAGAGGGTCTTTGAAGCGGTCAAAACGGGAGACCTGCAGCATCAGGGGTCTGCTATCATCAAGACCGAACCTTTCAAAGATCCCATGAACCTCTGTTTCGTCCAAGTCAATGTTCTTATCGCTAAGGGGATCGATGCTGGGCGGAATAAGATATTCAGGGTGTGGTAAGGTCTGTGAAAAGTCTGAGAGCGAGAAGATGCTCGCGTCATATGGCTCTATGAACTTGCGCAGATATTTCCAAACGGGTCTATAAGGGTGACTCAGGTCGACGTGGCACCGCCACACCCAGTATCCTTTCCGCTGGGGACACAAAGAGAGAAGTGGGGCAGGTTGGGGGTCATGAATAAACACCATGTCCGCCTCTGCCAGGAGGGGACCCAGTGATTTCGCCGCACCCTGGTTTGTCTCTTCATAAGTCTGTAGCAGCGCGTCAGGTATTTCAATTTTGTTTCCCTGCAAGGCGTTGTGGAAGTTCTTTGTGCACTGGAAGAAGTTTTCATCCCCGGTTATGACCTCCCAGGTTGTGTCGATGCCCATCTCCTGCATGAGCGGAACCATTTTGCCCAGAATCTCCGCCACACCCCCACCCATATAAGTGGAGTTGACGTGAACCACTCGGACACCTTGCAAGCGTTCCGCGAGCTGGCGAAGTTGGTTCATGACGTCCTGACCGGCCACCTCGGCATATGCATTTAGGATTGCTGGCAAGACTACTTCCTGAAGTACGAGTTAAATACCTTTATGAGTTCTTTGCGTAGTTCACTTAAGCCTGAGAAAAAAGGGTCTAGCCTGGCAAGACTGTTACAAAGATCTTCATACCCGTCGAAGCACCCCGCTATCCATGCCCTGAAGTCGTCGAGGCCGTCTTGGCTGCGTCGACGAGCATCTACAAAATGTACGAAAATGCTACCGATCGACATGCGGGGTACTGCCCAAGCAAGTTCTTCCGGACGCTCGATTCGGGAGTGGGTATCAAACACGATAATCTGGGAGCGGACGAAATAGAACTGCTTGTCGGGCTTGGACCACGGCACCCACTCCAACTGATCCAGACGCTCCTCAACAAGCTCCACAAGTTCTTCTCGGAGACCCTCCAGGTCGGTGAAATCAGTAGGATCAATGATACCGAGTCTTTCAGCCAGCATGGAGTCCTGCAGTGCGTATCGGCTCCAAATGGCAAAGTCATTATGGTATTCAGGATCATCAAAACGGGGCCGCAGAAGACCACCCCAAAAATGGTAGTAGATACTATCGGGATGGATTGTGCGAAGATTGTCCCTTAGTTCTCGCAGATTTTGTGCACGCTTGCCTGTGGCAATAGCTGCCAATGCACAATCCTGAATCGCGAAAGGCTTGCCGGTCGCGTTTGGTCTCGGAACATCTTGCATAAGTATAGGGCCTTATGATCCTATTTTTTATCACATACCATTCTCAGCGGCTAAGATCAAGGTGAGCAAGATTGTAGGTATTGGGGGCACAACCCCTGAAGCT
>JBFEUB010000107.1:0-12077 GCA_041547605.1 Desulfobacteria bacterium | reverse complement strand
TGACTGGCGTTTAAAATTGCAAGCTGTCTGAGGGCTCCGCCCGAGTTGTTGCGCTCCGGTTGCGCCTGACGGCTTGAACAGAACCACTGCGTGCGCGATTTAGCCAGGAGAATTCAAAAATCCTAAAATTGCACACCCACAAGTGACCCAAATAGTATTTTCAATTGTCATCTATTCTTATCGGAACGTTATTCTGACAACCGCTATAGGCTAACAGCCAACGAAATGACGTGCTATCATCTTGATATACTCTACGATTTTTATATATAAAATTTAACACACTGGGCAGCTAATTTCAAATTTTTGTTTTCTGACTTTATTGCATGAAGTGGTATCATCCTGAAACCCAGGATAGTAGATTGTTAAGTTTATGGCATCCATCGATGGAAATAAATCACATTCTTTAGGCCCTGGCCTCCTTGTTGGAGTGAGCCTGACCTCCCTGGCTACACTTATGCTTCAGGTCTCTCTGACCCGCCTGTTCTCCGTGGCACTTTGGCACCATTTCGCTTTCATGGTGGTAAGCATCGCCTTTTTGGGCTTCGGTGCAAGCGGCACGTTCTTGATGATGGTCCCAAGGATCAGAGAGCTTCCCCCACGCCAGACCCTCGCATGGCTGGGGCTTGGTTTTTCTTTAGCTACCCTTGCTGCTTACTGGTGTTCAAACGCGATTCCCTTTGACCCTGCCCGCATTATCTGGGATCGCTATCAGGCAGTCTATTTAATAGCCTACTATATGGTGCTGGCCATCCCCTTCTTTTTTGCTGGTCTGATCCTGGCGTTAGTTTACACAGGCAATCCAGATGCCGTAAATCGGCTATATGCTTGCGACCTAGTCGGCGCCAGCCTGGGCTGCATAACCTTGTTCTTTACATATCCCTTTGTCGGAGAGGCAGGCGCAGTATTTCTTGTTTGTCTCCTTTCCGGGTTGGCATCTGTTGCCTTTCGAGCCAACGGGCCGAAAATTAACCTTGTACGAGGACCATGGATGCTCATTTTATTCATTCTTCTCATGATGAGACCGGGATTTCTTGCCCTCAATATTTCGCCGTACAAGGCCCTAAAAGTGGCCCTCAGATATCCCAACGCCCGCACTCTTCAAACTCTATGGCACCCAGCAGCCAGGATTGACATCATTGAGAGCAAAGCGGCCCGCTTCGCACCCGGCCTTAGTCTTGAATTCCAAGGTAGCCTACCAGCACAGGTGGGCCTCTGTCTGGATGCCGGGCATCTGAATGCGGTGACCCGTTTTACGGGGAATATGGGTCAATTGGCATTTACGGGGTTTCTTCCGGCATCGCTTCCTTATGTGATCGGAAAGCCCAACCGTGTGCTCATCATGGAACCCTTAGGCGGTCTAGACATTCTCGTGGCCCGTTATCATGGCGTAAAAGATATCGTAACCACCCACGCCAATCCTGTTGTGCTCGGGATTATGAAGGATATGCTGGGTGGATTTAGCGGTAATCTCTATGGGAATGAGGCTACGGTAGTCGAGGAACAAGCAAGGAGTTTTCTTCTTAGGGCTCCTGAACGCTTTGATGTGATCCAGCTGCCTCTGACTGACAGCCTTGGGGCTATCTCCTCCGGCCTTTATGGCCTCTCTGAGGACTATACATTGACGGTGGAGGCCTTCAAAGCCTACATCGGTGCACTCGCACCTGAAGGGGTTTTGACCGTGACCAGGTATCTCTTGCCGCCACCTCGACACGAAATAAGGTTGGCGGCCATAGCAATAGCGGCCTTAGAGGCCATGGGTGTAAAGGGTCCTGCTAAACATATTGGGGCAATCAGGAGTTGGGGCACCTTTACGCTCCTCGTCAAGAAAAGCCCGTTTACAGCCCACGAAATTGACCAGATGAAAACGTTTTGCCGCCGGCTTCATTTCGACCTTGTTTCCTATCCGGAGATGCCCAGACGAGAGGCGAACAGATTCAATCGTTTTCCCAGTCCCCTTTATTATGACATCATGCAAAAGATCTCAGAGCCCGGCACCAGAGAGGCCTTCTTCAAGACCTACCTGTTTGACGTTCGGCCCGTGACAGATGACAAACCTTTTTTCTATCACAATTTCAGGATGGGAAAAGTTGTTCCATTGTACCGCGCTGTCGGAAACAAGTGGCAGTTATTTCTGGAAGGGGGGTACTTGGTTCATCTCATCCTCTTTCAGGCGGTCGTCATCTGTCTCGTCCTGATAGCCCTTCCGCTAAGAAAGGCTGGGCGCCCCTCTTCATCCTGCTTTTTAGCATATTTTGCTCTCATAGGGATCGCCTTTATGCTCACAGAGATTTCCTTGATCCAGCGTTTCATTCTCCTTTTGGCAAGGCCAGTGTATGCCTTTTCAGCAGTCCTCTTTTCTGTGCTGGTGGCCTCGGCCTCAGGAAGCTATTATTCTAGCAAAGTCACTACAGAGAGGACGCATCACAAGCTGTTTCTGAAGAGGTACCTGGGAAGGATCCCGGCTTTGTTCGTGGCTCCTGTGTTACTCCTTGCATATGCTTTGTTGCTGCACAGACTGTTGACGCCAGCCATAGCTTGGCCTCTGTGGATACGCTATGGCCTCGCTTTTTTCGTGATCTTGCCTTTGGGGTTTGTAATGGGGATGTTCTTTCCCCTGGGTGTACGCACCTTGAGCTTGCGCCTTGGGGGTGCGATTCCGTGGGCATGGGCTGTAAATGCGAGTGTGTCGGTGGTAGGCTCGGTCTTGGCCGTGCTTATTGCTTTGAGCTACGGGTTCACTGCGGTCTTGTGCATTGCAGCCGTTGCCTACAGCCTTGCGGTGGTGGTTTTATTTCAGATGATGCGTTCGAGAACCCTTTAGCGGAGAAGGAAATTTTCCTGACCACCTCAGTGGATACACCAACCCGTCCCAAGAATGTGGATGAAGGTTCAGGCCAAGGCGCGGGGCAGCGCGCAGTCCTGCTGCGGCGGCATTGGGCATCTTGAACCGACCCGCAATCCCGCCATGGGCAAGACCGCAGGGACCTGGACCTGAACCCATTTTTGACAAGGGTTAGAGTGGGTATTAGTCCTCCAGTATTTTGCCTACCATTGGCACAAACACCACGCCCAACAGGTGTTCTACGTCTTTTCCTTTGGGGGTCTTGGTAATCTTGGTGAGGGTTTGGTAGTACGTGGTGCTGCCTAATGGTATGAGAAGGCGTCCGCCCTCCTTGAGTTGATCCAGAAGGGGAGGGGCAACATGATTAGCCGCTGCCGTGACCATAATGGCATCAAAGGGGGCATTTTCGGGCCACCCGAAGTATCCATCACCGTGTTTGACCTTGACATTCTTATAGCCCAGAGCCTCGAGGCGTTCCGAGGCCTTCTGGGCCAGCCCTTTTCGGATTTCAATACTCCACACCTTGTCTGTAAAATGACTCAGCACAGCAGCCTGATAACCAGAGCCGGTGCCTATCTCAAGGACTTTTTCTCCTGGCTTAACATCCAATATTTGTGTCATGAGGGCCACGATGTAGGGCTGAGAGATGGTTTGACCTTCCCCGATTGGGAGCGGGTGATCGGCGTACGCCTGAGCACGATGTCTGCGACTCACAAAAAGGTGCCGCCTTACCGTGCCCATGACCTCAAGGGCCCTGGGATTGGTGATGTCCCGTGCCTTTAGCTGGCGCACAACCATTTGCTTGCGTGCATCAGCATGCGGATCAGGAGATTGGCAAAAGGATTGATGAGGCAGGCAGAGAGATCCCGCTATGATGCATAAGAGGCTAAAGACTATCGTAAGGTGTTGTCCAGGCTTTGCCATTTGCTTGCCAACCCTCAACCGGCATAGGGAGCGAATCCCCCCCGTCCCGATTCATCGGACCTAAGGGGTTAGCGAAGGTATCCAAAATGGTACTATTCTTTACAGTCGAAGCGTCCCTTTGCCAAGGTGCAAGGAATCTTCGATGTCTTGATTTTCGACTCCTCGCTTAGAGAAGATCGTTGAGGCTCGTCTATCCTTACCACATCACACATGAGTTGGAAAGTGCACCCACTGGCCGACAAATCTTCGATCTGCGAACACACAAGTTAACGACAATATTCACAACCCTTCGCATAATCACACAAGCCAAAAGTGCCGCACGTTGCGGGGCCTTTTTGCTTGACACACCACCTCATTATTCCTATATTCGCGTCACTAAAAATCGGCGTCTTATTCCTATAAACTGTTGGTCGGGGCCATGGCTATTGAACAAACATTAGTGCTAATCAAACCAGATGGTTTGAAAAAATCTCTTACAGGTAATATCTTGACCCGCCTCTCGGAAACGCGTCTTGAAATTGCTGGGGCAAGGATTGTCCGTGTCACGAGAGAACTTGCTGAGGCCCATTATGGCGCATTGAAACATCAGCCTTTTTTCGAAGAACTCATAAAGTATATTATGGGTGAGTTCCACGAAAGAAGAAAAGTGATGGCTTTGGTTTACCACGGAGAAGATGCCATTAGAAAAGTGCGGGAAATCTGTGGAGCCACCAATCCTGAAGAGGCTGATTCTCGGACCATTCGGGGCGCCTATGGAAGAATAACTACCTCGGGCATATACGAAAACGCCATCCATGCTTCGGCCACTCCAGGAGAAGCTGAAAGAGAAATAAAACTCTGGTTTAGCCCTGAGGAAGTTGTCTATCATATCTATCCCGTGCGAGAAAAAGAAGTGAAGGACGCAAAAAAACTTGTCTGGGCTTAGTTCGCTCTTTCCTGTCCCAAACCTAATTTCCTAAAATACTTTTTGTTCTGCATCACATCCGAAACCACACCTTGATTTATCCTCGCCTTTTTGTTACGGAACCTGCCGTAATTGTAAAAACGAAAGAAAGGTTGAAGCTATGCAGGAAAGGACTTTGTCTATCATCAAGCCCGACGCAGTGGCAAAGGGCATCATTGGAGAGGTCATCAAACGTTTTGAGGAAGCAGACTTTAAAATCATAGCCATGAAAATGGTCCACATGTCAAAGGACCAGGCCGAAGAGTTCTATGCGGTACACAGAGGACGCGATTTTTTCGAAGGTTTCACCGCCTTTATGTGCTCGGGGCCATCGGTGGTCATGGTCCTTGAAGGGGAGGATGTTATTACAAGGAATCGGGAGCTCATGGGTGCCACAAATCCTAAAGAGGCCGCCCAAGGGACGATACGTTACCAGTTTGCCACGGATGGCCGAAGGAACGTGGTTCACGGGTCTGACAGCCCGGAGTCTGCGGCATTTGAGATCAGCTACTTTTTCAATGCCCTTGAGTTGGTCGGGGGATGAGACGAATTTCATGCCTTTACGCGTGAATCTTCAAAATATTGCCGTTGTACTTCATCGGCCAAGATACCCTGAGAACATCGGTGCCGCTGCCCGTGCAGCCCACAATATGGGAATTAGCCGTCTCATTGTGGTTGATCCCCGCGATTGCGACCTTACCCGAATACTCAAGTTAGCTACCCACTTTGCGGCAGACCTTGTTGAAGCTATGGAAGTATTCGAAGACCTGGAGACGGCCCTTGCGCCTTTCCAGCACATAGTGGGCACCACGGCGCGGGTGGGGAGTCGACGTCCAGCCGTCTCTCATCCCCGGAAGCTAGCGGAGACATTGATTTCCATCTCCCAGAACAACCTGGCAGCTCTTGTATTTGGTCCTGAAAACTGGGGCCTGACGAATGCGGAGTTGAGGCTATGTGACGCCCTTGTGACCATTCCAACTGCAGGATTTGCATCTCTGAATGTGGCCCAAGCCGTGATGATCCTTTGCTACGAGATGCTTCTCGCAAGCCGGGAGGATGCCCCAGAATTTGCGCCCCGCCTGGCCACCCGTCTAGAGCTTGAGGCCATGTATGAAAAGCTAAAAGAGACTTTAGTGAACATTAACTTCATCAACGCCGAGAATCCTGACTATTGGATGGAACATGTCCGGCGGTTTCTTTCTCGGGTGGGCATGCGGGCGCGAGATGTCAGGATGATCCGGGGGATATGCCGCCGGATCGAGTGGTATGGATCGCGGTCCTCACAAAAGCCTACCGAATGAAAATCCCCGCCCCGAATCTCCCTGTGTTTCCTTTCACATGTCGGTAGGAAAAGAACAGGCCGGGATGATGAGCAGTGCATACTTTTGCCGTTTCTATGTTATGCTCAGGGATGCCCGCTTCGAGAAGCTGTCTTAGGTTGGCCCGCCATAGGTCGAAATATCCTGTTCCGTCTCGGGACGTGTTCCTAATGCAGGAGTTTCTATCACCTAAGACTTCCTCAACTTCAGCAACGACCTCCTGGCCCACTTTATAACAACACGGGCCAATGGATGGGCCAATGCCCACAAAAATGTCCTTTGGCGCACAACCGAAGGCTCTTTCAAGCACTTTTACGGTATTCTGGGCCACAGATTGAAGCGTGCCTTTCCAGCCCGCGTGGGTCACCCCGATCGCCTTCTTTGTGGGATCATAAAATAAGATGGGTACACAGTCAGCCAGAAGAACCATGAGACAAATATTCGGCACATTGGTCACCATCGCATCTGTCGCATTGATTGCGCCCCGGTAATCCGCGCAACCCTTACCCCGCATCCTTGCTGACACAACTTTGACATGACCGTCATGAATCTGCTTGGCAGTCGTCAGGCTGGTCCATGGCATGCTGAGGGCTCCGGCAAGCAGCTTGCGGTTCTCAAGCACATTTTCTGGATCGTCTCCAACGTTGAAAGAGAGGTTCAGCGAATCATAGGGTGGCCTGCTACAGCCACTGCTTCTGCTCGACACAAAGTGGCCGACACGATCGTATCTCAATAGATTTTCAAAGAACCATATGGACAAGGCATTGATCTTTCTCTCAATCATCTTGGATTCACTTCAACCTTCATTGCGTGTAAAGAAAATAAAGAAACATAGGAACATATCAAGACGTTCTTAGCGCTACCTGGAATATATTATCTCCTTTATCAACAAGCTGTATAGCTCCTCTTTCGGGTCTTCATTTCGTTTACCCTTCCCCGCATCTATCCGGATGAAACCCCATCTACAGCGGTGTTAAGAGTTCGCAGTAACTTATTTGGGGAACCTTCGACTTTTCGCGCAATGCAGGATCTATGGACAACATCAGAAAACGTGTCGCAGATACCACAGATTTCTTTCTCCTGCCGGGCGTTTCTCGCGAGCGGACGACTCTCAGGCTCTAAAGCAGATTCGCCCAGTCGATCGATGTAAAGGTCTTACTTAGGACATGATCGTCCTCGACAATGTTAAAGGTCAGGTTGTTAAACACCCTGCGGGCAATGTCTTGAACAGGCCCCAGGTGGATCACATCGTCGTTTTTTCCATGATAAATGATGACAGGTATATCGGTCCTTTTTGCAAGGTACGGTTCAAACCCTCCGGAAGCAAGAGCTGGGGCCAGAAGGATCAGTTTTCTCAACTTTTCCTGATTCTCCAACGCATATATCGCCGCCATCAATCCCCCATAGCTTGAGCCAATGACGATCAAAGACCGCTTTTGGGATAGTATTTTGTTAAGTTTCTCCATGCGCTGTTCAAGAGATCCGCGAAAATCTTCAATGATCATGTCGGGGTATGTTTCTCGGAAAAATGAGGCCTTGGTTCCCCGACTACTGCCTAAGAGCCCGTGTATAAATACCCTTGTATCTGTCATGAAGAATACCTCAGCGCACTTTTTTGGTTCTTTTTGCTCAGCACATCGAGTGTCATGTCTCAAAAAAAGTTTAATTAGTCGTTCGGCAGCTTAAAGCCTTTTCCGAACGACATTGAGCGTTTTTGGAATGAGATGGCAGCTGAGCGACGCGTCGAGAATCACAAACTTTTGAGGGCTTTAACCCGAGTTGTAGCGCTTCCGTTGCGCCTGACGGCTTGAAAAGAAGCACTGTGTGCGTGATTCAGCGGAGCGAAACTGACGTCCCGAAAACGCTCACGGAGTGAGGAAAACGGCTTTACGGTGACCCCATTTTTTTAAAGAAACTTCTGAGACACGACACTAGCGATTTTCAGCATCATGGTACCCTAAGCCAGCCATGCAGGAAAGTCAATGTAACGTGCAAATAGGATCATCGGCTCTGCCTCTGCGGTAAAAAGTAGCACTTTTAAAATCGGACATGTCATTGTTTCAGCATTTAACTGTTCCAATTGCCTCGAATAAATGTTAGTACTGCACTACACCTATGGGAGAGCGTGATGAATCTTATTACCAACTGGTTCCGGCGAAACCTTTCTGACCCCCAGGTCGTTATCCTGTTAGTTCTGCTCGTCATGGGTTCCGTTGTTATCATTGTACTGGGAAAGATGCTTGCGCCGGTCCTTGCCAGTGTGGTGATTGCATATCTGCTTCAGGGACCTGTGGGTGCCCTGGAGCGCCGCAAGATACCACGTCTTGTTGCAGTGCTACTGGTTTTTTTCGGCTTTGTTATTTTCCTGCTCTTCTTACTGTTGAGGTTGCTGCCACTTTTGTGGGCGCAAGTGGAGCAGTTATTTCAGCAGTTACCTTCCATGATTACTTGGAGCCAGCAAGCCCTGTTGCGTCTGCCGGAGCGGTATCCGGACTTTGTTTCCCAACAACACGTGATAGACATTGTGGACGCGTTTCGCTCGGAACTCATGAGCGTGGGACAGCAGGTACTGTCTCTTTCTTTAGCATCTGTTCGTGTCCTCATCGGCTTTCTCGTGTATATTTTTCTTATGCCTCTCCTGGTTTTCTTTCTGTTGAAAGACAAGGATCGATTACTCCAGTGGCTGACGGGTTTTCTGCCGGAAGATCGAAGTCTGGCCACAGAAGTGTGGCATGAAGTCGACCTTCAGATCGGAAACTACGTTCGGGGCAAGGCTTGGGAAATCATGATTGTCTGGGCAGTAAGCTTTGCGACTTTCTCAATCCTACGTTTACAATATGCAATGCTGATCAGCCTGTTCGTCGGACTGTCGGTACTGATTCCGTACCTCGGTGCCATCTTCATGACTTTACCGGTGGCGTCAATTGCTTACTTCCAGTGGGGATGCTGTTCCGATTTTGCTTATGTCGTTGGTGCTTATGTTGTGATTCAGATCTTGGACGGAAACGTTTTGGTCGCGTTGCTGTTCTCGGAGGTCGTCAATATGCACCCGGTTGCGATCATCGTGGCGGTGTTGGTCTTTGGCGGCATGTTTGGTTTTTGGGGCGTATTCTTCGCGATTCCTTTGGCCACGCTTGTGCAGGCTATTCTCAAGGCCTGGCTTATAAGAACACATAGGCAGATGAGTGAACCGGAGGCACAGAAGATAGGAGATGCGGTGGCCGTGGAGTAAACCCGCACACCGAGCACCTTTGGTCACGCGGCCAATAGCCGTAAAATCAAGAAAAACGTTAGTTCCCTTCCTCCCTTCCCACGTTCAAGCTTCGAACCCCGCGCGAGGCACCCGTTTGCTTTAGAACAATTTTCAGGCGGATCAGGGGTCAACGGTCTGTCACATACGTCAGCCCCATTAAAGATCAGCCAAAAACGCCTGCCGCCATATCCAAGTTTGAAGCACCCTGCGGCAGTTCAATGTCTGCACTGATTGCTCCCAAAATCGGTCGGGCAACAGTCGAAAGCGCTTGGTTCTTTCCCAACCGTCACCGGATATCTTCCAGAAAAATGACCACGCATCATTTCGGCAGTCCGCGTAGAGGTCTGCCCTCTAGTTATTCGTGTTCCGTCCCCGTTCGGCGGTTGATCAAAACCATGCCTAAACTGACCAATGCCAGGGCGACAAGGAGACTGGAAGCGATTTTCTCTCGCAGGATCAGGGCCCCGCTTAGGAACACACCAAAGACTGGCGTGAAAAAGGAAAAAGCGTGAAGAAGACTCACAGGGTAACGGTGGATGAGTTCGAACCAGACAAGATAGCTGAGGAAGGCGACGATGATGCACTGGTAAAACACCGACAACCCCCCGACCCAGGAAAGGTCCAATACAGGATGTTCTTCCATAATGATACTAATGATGAAAAGCAGGGGCGCGGAAAAGAAGAGCTGGTAAAAAAGGGTCTGCAGGGGGAGCGTACGGTGCGACAAATATTTCTTTATGTAGACCGTCGTGGATCCCCACATCGCACCGCCAGCCAGAATCAACAAGTCACCGGGCAAAGCGCTGAGGGAAAAAGAGCCAAGATTCCTTATGAACAGAGCCAGCACACCGCCAAAGGCCAGGATGAGACCTGCGCCCTTCCAGGGATTGAGCCGATCGCCTTTGAGGAAAAGATGGGCCCCCACGGCCACAAAGAAAGGGGCGGTGTAAAGGAGGACATAGGTTCTGGAAGCTAGCGTGTACCCAAGTCCTACATAGATACAGCCAAATTCTGAACCGAATAATAACCCGACCACGATGCCGTGAAGCAGGACCTTGGTGGATGGGAAGAAACCAAGCCCTTTGGCCTTGATCCAGATGTAAAGGCACGCACTGGCCACCAGGGAGCGCAGACCGGCCATGAACAAGGGAGGCAGCTCACGCGCGCCCATTTTGATGATGGCCATGTTGGCCCCCCAGATCAGCGCCAGAACTAACAGGATGGCTATGGGTTGCCAGCGAAGGTGGGCTTGGTACACGGCGGCCACTCCGTTTCAAAGAATTCAAAGTCGCTTCATGCAACATATCAAAAAGCGCCCATATCTATACCCCTTGAGAAACTTTGAGTAAATAGCCGAACAGCGTGTTGTGAGGTTATTTTCTTCCTTTGGTGGGAAATCCTTGCAAGGCTGTGATGAGCCCCACCCACACCGGGGGTGTACGCGTTCTCGTTGCCTTGACTGCTCTCTCACAATACCCGGGTATGACATACGTCGACCAGTATACCGTTTGATGGAACCCCAAAAAACAGAGTCCACCCTACAATTTGTGTAGATTTCTGGTCCCGCATGGCGAAGCAGGCTGGAATGGCAGTAATTTCTCTAGTTTAATAACCTATTGACTTTACATAGTTATTGTGACATTTTTCCCAGTAAGAGCGTGCAATGTCATGGTGACATGATGAAGATTGGCACAATCGATGCAGGAAAGTGGTGCTGGGTGTAAGTAGCTGAAACGAAGACGTATCCAACTATCTGAATAACTCTGACTGAGAGCTGTTCACAAATAACCGGATCATTGAAGCTCCGTGCATTCTCGATGAATCGGGACAAGGAATCCACACGCTTTTGCACGCTGTATGAACTGTCAAGGCTTTATCTTTTGCGTGCACACAGGAATACGTTAATATTAACCTCCTGAATTCTAAGCTGATTTTGGTCCTCTCCGAATGCCAGTGGTGCTAAAGAAATGAAGCGAATATGGATAAATACATGGGCCTTGTTGTCCCGTCTTGTGCGAGGTGACTCCGGTGTCTCCGCAATAGAGTATGGCCTGATTGTCATGTGTGTTGCGCTCACCGCCGCGGTCGCCCTGAGCGAACTCGGCGGGTCACTTAAGGATACGTGGGACGTGATTTCTGACACTTTATCGAGTGACACGGGCACCGGCGGCGGCGGCTCTGGTGACACCGGCGGGGGTGGCTCCGGCAGCACCGGCGGCGGCTCTGGCAGTAACGGCGGCGGCTCTGGTGACACCGGCGGCGGTGGCTCCGGCAGTAACGGCGGCGGCTCTGGCAGCACCGGCGGTGGCTCTGGCGGTGCCGGTGGTGGTAGCACCTCACCTTCAGGTAGCAGCGCGAGCAGCGGTAGTGGCACCTCTGGTGACGGCAGTTCTGGTGATGTCTCGACAGCAGGAAGGGGCTCCGGTTACGGCAGCACCGGCGGTGCTGCCACTGGCGGCGGCACCATTGGTGGGACTGGGACCAATAGCATTCCAACCTTTGCTGGCGGCGCTGGTGAAAGTGCCGCTGGTGACGCCTTGAACACCAGTCAGGATGCGGGTCACACCAATACTGGCGGTGCCTCGACAAGTGGTGGCTTCAACCCTAACACCTGGCTTTGGGTCCTTGGAGCCTTGGCTCTCGTAGGCTTCCCGCTATTTTATCTGTCCCGGAGGAGACGCGAGGACAAATTATCACGTGAGGCGAATAGATTAGAACAGAAGCAGTCCTTGGACAGAATTAAAGAGTATTAGGTAACAGGTATTTCCAAAAGAAAAGGCAGGTTGTGCTCCTCTC
>JBFEUB010000106.1:0-12130 GCA_041547605.1 Desulfobacteria bacterium | reverse complement strand
TTCAAGCCGTCAGGCGCAACCGGAGCGCAACAACTCGGGCGGAGCCCTCAGACAGCTTGCAATTTTAAACGCTAGTCACATTCAAAAATCTTCTCCAAAATTGCACAATGTCGTTCGCCAAATAATATTTTCAATCATCAACGACTTGCGAGCAAACGGAACATATTTTTGACAATCAGTTTAAACAAGGTGTCCCCAAATTTGGACTTTGTTAATAGTCGTGTTCGTCTTGGATACTCCCCACCAGTTCTTCCACAATATCTTCCAGGGTGATTAGGCCTGCGACTTTCCCTTCAGTGTCCAAAACAACGGCTTGATGAAGCTTTCTAGCCTGAAAGCTGCGCAACTGCGCATCGATTGTCTTGTGGGCTGGGACAAAGTAGGGGGGTCTCAAGATCTTTTTCAGAGGCACGGATTCCCCTTTCTCCACGAGCTGGAAGAGATCTTTGGCATGCACGGAACCCACGATGTCTAGATTTATTCCCTTTTTGACAGGAAAGCGGGTATAACCCGTTTTCACGATAGTGTTCATGGTCTCTTGTATCGAGGCATTGATGTCAAGAACTGTCATCTTACTCTTAGGCACCATCAATTCACCAACCATTCTGTCATTAAGGGTAAACACCCTTGCTAGCATTTTTCTCTCCTCAGCAGAAATGGCGCCTTCATCCCAACCCATCTTAATACATGTCTTTATTTCATCTTCTGTCATGAGGGGCCTTTTCATTTTGCTAACATCCACACCTATAATCAACAAAAGCTTATTGGTTATGTAGGTCACCGCAACGACTATTGGATTAGAAAAGACCATGATTCCATGCAGCAACGGGGCCGTGAGAAATGAAACGCGCTCGTTGAAATACTTGGCGTAGACCTTGGGTGTAATCTCGGCAAAGATTAGAATGGCGATCGTCAGCACCCCTGTCACATAAGCGATTCCTTTTTGACCCCACAGTGAGATAGCGAATGCTGTGGCAATAGCGGACATGGCTACATTGACGAGATTATTCCCTAATAATATCGTACCAATGAGACGTTCGGGCTTCTGCAGTATACGTGCTACGAGCTTGGCCCTAATGGGCTTGTTCTTGGATAGGTGAGCAAGGCGCAACCTGCTAATTGCCATCAGCGCTGTCTCTGATCCAGAGAAAAAAGCTGAGAGACATAGCAGCATAACCATGACAAAAAACATGATTACTGGACTCGTTAGCATCATTGACTCTCCCTTCTAATGTATCCTGCGACTTTCTATTGCACCCAAGATTTCCCCCGTCTGTAAGCCGAAGTCATTGGCGCCGATAGCAAATGTCAGACACCGGCTTCAAACAGATCATAGTTTTTGTTTTCCTTTTTCGTCCCAGATTCTTACGAGGTATTCCTTTTGGTTTTCAAGAACCTGGGCCTGCTCTTCCACCACTTCCTCTGACAGGGCTGAACCCATCTTTTTGGTCTGGTTTATGAATGAACCTACGCGGCCAAGATGTAGGGGCGTGACCAGATTGACAAGCTTTGAAGACAAAGCCCGTGCTTCGCCCGGGGTCCCGAACTTAAACGTGGGAACCGACGTTCTTCTTTACTTCACGGCCTTTGGCCGTGAAGTAAAGCCACCCAGTATGCGGGTGGTTGTTCACTCTCTCTCGGAAGTTTCGAGTTACACGGATAGTGAAGCCGACAACCTCATTTGAAGGTCATCATCCTTTTCTTACTCCACCGGCCTCAACCGGATCTCAATTCTGCGGTTCTTTGCTCTGCCCTCTTCGTCGTCGTTGGTGGCCACGGGCTCGTTCTCGCCATAAGAGACGGCAATCAACCTCTCGCTAGGCACCCCCGCCTCTTCAAACAATCGTACAACCCGAGCAGCGCGGGCTCCAGCGAGTTCCCAGTTCGTCGGATAACGATTCGCCAATGCTCCTCCGATAGGAACATTATCAGTAAATCCTGCAACCACAGTCTGGTAGGGACTGTCTTTGAGTTTGGCACTCACTTTCAGCAGCATCTGCTGTCCCGACTCTGTTAATGCGGTAGAACCCGAACCGAACAAGACCTCTCCGGGCATGCTGACCCTAATGCCCGACTTCAACAAATCAACCTTTACTTGGTGGGCGGCAAGCTCGCTTTTGAGATCGGAAACCAGATCGCCGTGAAAAGAACGAGCTTCCTCAGCTGCCTTTCTTTGCGCCTGAAGTTTCGCGTCAAGGTCCCGCTTTTCATCCTGAAGCTTCTGCACGTCTTCATCCAAATCCAGGATACGGTCGCCCCATGTCTTTGTTTGGCCTTCTAGTTTCACCTTAAGGGTTTCGTTCTCTGCCTCAACCAGGCGCAGGCGATTTGACAAAGCATCGCGCTCCTCTATCGCAGCGTTATACTTTGATGATGACGCGCAGCCGTTTAAAAACACAACTGAATACGAACCAATGAACGCGGTCAAGACAATGCTCCAAAGCGGGAAAACTTTGATCACACGTAATCCTGTTTGCATGCCATCCTCCTTTCAAGATGATAATTGGTTTGGGTACCCGAAAACACGTGCCAAGAGTTTCCCACAAACAATATCATGTGTCAAATGAAGTCCATCCCCGAGCATCTCATGGGAGAGAGAGGGCGGTATTGACCATTGGAACAGTTACATCCGCTCGCCTTCTGAGTCCTTTCTGACTTCTTGTTTTCTTCGGTTGGCAGCAATTTCGACATGATCTTTCACTACAAGCAACTAAAATCAGCCTAAAGCGTTGAGCGGGAAAGGAGGTCATCTTGCGCATGGCTTCTTCAAGAGCCAGCACCGCCTCATTGCGCACGTTATGTTCCAGCACAGCGGGGAACTCCCCATAGCTGCAAGGAGAATAGGGGGCGGATCGTTCAGGAAACCGCAGGGGGCCAATACCTGTCCGTCAGAACAGGTCATCGTCGCCGGATGACGCAGCAGGGTGCGAATGTTAGCCTCGTCAATGTAGTCAAAGATGCCCTGGGCTGTGTGGCTGTTTTCGATTATCAGGTCAAAGTACACATCAAGGGGGTCTCGACCCCGCTCGCATACAACAGTCTCAATGGTCTTGCCGACGACGTTCTGGCTGTGTGGTGCGTGGAGGATGGTGATACGGTGCCACTGGCCGGGCCTCAACAGTCCGTCAGGGTCAAACGCAAGGGTGTAGTTTGTATCTGACACTTCCTACGGATTGGGCCCATCGGTAGGGAAGGATTTTAGTTTTTTATGAAGATTATTTGAGCGACGATCGAGATCATTGCGTAGTCATGATATTGAGTAATATCAAGATATCCGGGTAGGCGTTGCGTGGGTTGGAGGTATGAAAAACATATCTTCGAATTTCGGGGATGCTCTGAGTGGGCGACAATATGACACTATGGGTGAACCCGGCCTGATTCAAAATCGGTAGTAGAAACAGTAAGTCTGCGGACGGAATTTATGATGGGCTGTTTAAAACTGTATCTGGATGCGCTGGGCATTTACCCCTTCGTCTTTTATGGAGAGTAAAACTTTCCCCAGGCGCTCACACCAGATGCGAATGTCTTTCTCGAAGGTTGGGCAATCTCCCAAAACTTCCAATACGTCACCCGGTCGCATGTCTGGGGAATGCACAGCAATCTTTAGAACAGGCTGGGGACACTTCAGCCCAAGCGTGTCTAAGACTTTCAAGGCCATGATTCCTTCTCCTTACTTGAGATTCCGTCATTTTGGGTATTACATTCCCGCAATCTCCCTTTGCGGAAACCACCAGTAGTTCTACATCGACATAAGATACGACCTGAGATTTGCCTTCGTGTCCTTGATGCCAAACTTGGTTCTGATGCTTTGCCTATGAGACTCGATTGTTCTCTTGGATGAGTTTAACAACTCTCCTATATCTCTTGTATTCTTGCCCTCTCTTATGAGCTGTGCCACCTGGATTTCTTTTGGCGTCAAGGCCGAGTACTTGGAAGATAACTGGTGAACGAATGGTGAAACAATATCATTGAGATTGGACTCCAGTATCTTTAGATATGTCATCTGGTGCGTATCTAAGCCATTCTTCCCCAATTTTTTTAGGTATGGCACAACCAGTTCTTTGACGTTTGACAACACCCTTTCCTCGAGGTCTCGCCTCGCCTTATCACCTTGCCTTAGCAAAGCCCTTAGCGTACGATTTACCTCCCGAAGCTCCTTCGTTTGAGCCTTCAAAGCGGTGTGCTTGTCTCTCAGTTGTTCTTCTACCCCCTTTAGAGTAGCGAGTCGTTTCTCCAGCCTTTTTACCTCTTGTGCCAGTTGATTATATGTTGGTTTTTTGGCCATCTGTTCAATCCTCCATTATGTCTCCAAAATTTTTTCAAATATCCCAAGGGCTTCAAGCAATTCATCGGTTTGTGCCAATTTCATTGCGCCTTGTTCACACAAGACCTCTGCGAAGAATTGATGGCTGGGCGAACGGCTTGTATTGGTTTATAAGTCTACGAATCTACTTATATCAGAATATATAATAGTAGGAGTGAGTTCAAACGCAAGGCCTGTTTATAACCGGCTTTAGGACAGGCTAAAACTGGCACTCTGGAAGGGATAACAGGTGGGATGCAAGGTTTGTTCGTTGGTTCTTCAAGCCAAGCTTTGCCCTGATGTTCTCTCTATGAAACTTAATTGTCCGCATGGATAGATTGAGCAATTCTGCTATCTCCTTAGTTGTTTTGCCCTGCTTTATGAGACCCGCTATCTGGATCTCTTTGGGTGTAAGACCAGAATACTTCGAGGACAACTTTTGCAGGAAGGGCGAAACAATCTCTTTCAGATTTGATTCGACGATATCTAGGCAAGTCATCTGTTTTGTATCCAGTTGGGTGTTTTTGAGGGTTTCAAGGTAGGGTAAAACAAGCTGCTTCACATTTGACACAACGTTTTCTTCAAGCGTTTCCTTGTCTTTTTCCCGGTGTTCTAACAACACCTTTAGGGCAGTGTTCAGTTCGCTAAGCCTGGCAGTCCGAGCCTTTAATGCTTCGCTGCTTTCCTCCAGCTTCTTCTCCGCCCGCTTGCGCTCGGTGATGTCTCTTACAACTTCAATTACTCCTGCGATTTTACCTGTCGGACTGAAAAAAGGCGACGCCGTAATCTCAAAGTGCTGTATTCCGTTCTCCCTCTGAACAGTCCTTTCTCTCTTATGGATCTTACCGTTTTTCAATGACTCGGCCGCAGGACAACCCTCACACACCTGGTCTCTGTTCTGATATGCCATGTAACAGCATTCACCTATATGCTTCCCGATAATATCTTGGTGAATCTTATTTTCATACAAGATCTTAAAGTCGGTATCTATGATAGTAAGAGCATCCCCTATGCCTGCAATAATTGCTTCTGATTTAGCGGCCTGCTCTTGTTCCTTTGCGAGAGCCACTTGCAGGTCCTCCTCCTGGCACTTGCGCTCTGTGATGTCTCGGCTTATACCGACCAATCCTGCGACATCCCCACGTCTATCAAAAAATGGAACTTTTATGGTTTCGAGGACAGTTTTCTTTCCCTCAGCGTCAGTCATTGACTCTTCAAAACGAACCGGCTCTCGCGAATCTATTGCCTTCTGGTCACTCAAGGCACACTTCTCGGCAAGATCTGGCGGGAGTAATTGCTCGTGGGATTTTCCAAGAATCTTTTCTTTTCCCAAACCTATCAGTCTCTCACATGCTTTGTTGACAAAAAGATGACGGCCTTGAACATCCTTGAAGAACACCGCATCGGGGAGAGCTTCGATCAAATCAAAAAGCGGTCCAATCTCATTACCCAACGGCCCCTGAATCGGCCCTCGTTCACCAGTTTTTTTGTTTAGCTTCCTAACCTTCTGTTGTTTTTCTTTAAAGATCGGTTTTCTACCCATCACAGCATCCTCCAAGCGCAGAAATAAAAAGAAAACCTCCAGACACACATGTACACAATACACTGAATGGACTCCTCGTCCGTCCCACAGGACTTCCCCCAAATGAAGTTCCTCAAGTCTTGACTAAAACGATTGTCAAACTAAGCCCCCATATCAGTAAGATGAAAATCGTCGAGTTCAGGCCAAGCAGTGACCAGACGTATTTGAGAGCAACAAAATATTGGGGCAATCCTAAAACTTGTAAATTCGAGGTGATGTTATCATAGCATAGGGAATACTTACAATATCAAAAGGATATCTTCGATATTAGGGTCATTCGGCAATCACGCCGGTAAGGGTCAAATGCATGGGTGCAGTTTGTATCTGACACTCTGTATGCATGGGGCATCGACGACGAAGGCTTTTGTAGGGTATTTCATTGGGTGAGCCACATTGCATAGGTGGCAATCGGAGTCGTTTCCTTGTCATGATATAGAGTATTTATCAGGATATTTGGGTAGGCGTTGGGTGGGTTAGAGGTATAAAAAACACATCTTCGAATTTTCAGGGTGTGCTGGGGGGAAGATAATATGGCATTATCTTGAATTTGGCCTGATTCGAGATAAATTGCAGATATCGAAAATCTGAGATTTCGGCCCTGAATTAACATATTATAAATATAATCAAATCCATACTGGCCTACGATTTATCTCAAATCTTTTCCCGTCTGTGCTAAACTCAACTGTGTTTGTTACAATTAATGACATTTCTGTTGACGGCGAGCACAGAAGGCAATAAAAGCGGCCCCAAAAATATCGTTCATTCCCGTCCATTAGAAGTTGTGTAGTATTGTTGGATTTCTCGTGGCAGCAGTCTTTCGTCGGGGAAATATCCTCTTTTTCAACAAAGGTATTTCATGGATATCTATATATTTTCCGTCTGCGTTTTGATGGGCCTTGCAGTCTGTGACTTGATTGTTGGCGTGGTGAATGATGCTGTCAACTTCTTGAACTCGTCCATCGGTTCCAGGGTGGCGCCTCGCCATGTAATCATGATCGTTGCTAGCCTTGGAATGCTTGCTGGCGTGACCTTTTCCAGCGGCATGATGGAAGTGGCGCGAAAGGGTATTTTCCACCCCAAGTATTTTGTTATGCCAGAGTTGATGACCATCTTTTTGGCCGTCATGCTCACCGACATCCTCCTCCTTGATGTCTTTAATACGTTTGGTCTTCCCACCTCCACAACAGTATCCATTGTCTTTGAGTTACTGGGCGCTGCCGTGTCCGTGTCCTTGATCAAAATCTATAACACAGGCGACGGCCTTTTGAGGCTGGTAAACTATATCAACACGGGAAAGGCGCTTGCTATCATTTCGGGGATTCTCTTATCGATCGTTATTGCGTTTTGTTCAGGCGCCATCATCCAGTTCATAGCTCGCACGGTCTTTACATTTGACTACAGGAAGCGCCTCAAACGTTTCGGAGGTATCTGGGGAGGTCTGTCTCTGGCAGCCATTACCTATTTCATCTTGATAAAAGGCGCCAAAGGTGCATCATTTCTTACGCCGGAGTCCGTTGGTTGGATAAAGACCCATGCATGGACTATCATGGCTATGGGCTTTGGCTTTTTCGGTATCATATTCCAGCTATTGGCAGTCTATTCGAAGATCGATATCCTAAAACCCATTGTCTTGGTGGGAACCTTTGCCCTTGCCATGGCCTTTGCTGGCAATGATCTCGTCAATTTCATCGGTGTTCCGCTGGCCGGATTAAATGCATACGACATCGCTTCAGCTTCCCAAGATCCGCTCCGTGTGACCATGGAGGCCCTTCAAAAGCCTATTCAGTCCAACACGTTCCTGCTGCTCATCGCCGGAGCCATCATGGTCGTCACTTTATGGGTGTCCAGGAAGGCCCGCACTGTCACTGAAACAGAACTCAGCTTGGGCCGGCAGGAAGAAGGCATGGAACGCTTTGGGTCTTCGGGGCTTTCAAGGAATATTGTGCGGCTATGTCACACTGTGTTTTCTTTGGTAAACAGACTCACTCCTGTGCCGGTGAGGAGGGCGATTTTCCGCCGTTTAGACCCCAGCGCCTATATCTGTGCGGCTTCAAAAGACGGTGAGATACCATCTTTTGATCTGCTGCGGGCATCTGTGAACCTTTTTGTTGCCAGCGCCGTGGTCTCATTTGCCACGTCGTTGAAGCTTCCGCTCTCCACGACCTACGTGACCTTCATGGTGGCTATGGGGACATCACTTTCAGATCAGGCGTGGGGTAGGGAAAGCGCTGTCTATCGGGTAACCGGGGTGCTTACGGTCATAAGCGGGTGGTTCTTGACCGCACTGGTGGCATTTTCAATCTCGCTTCTTTTCGCTTTTGCTATATATTACTTTAAACTCGCTGCCATTTTGGGATTGTTGGTGCTCTTGATTACGTTCGTTTGGCACAGCTATCGTTTGCATTTTAAAAGGGCAAAAGAAAAGCGTGCGGTTGAAGTCCTCAGTCTGGAAAAAACCGATGATGCCGAAATCGCCATCCATGCTTCTTTTGAACAGACCGGACACTTTCTAAAGGAGGTCAGCGATAGCCTGGACCTTTGTTTTGAAGCTGCTTTTTCCGAGGATAGGCACAGGCTCAGAGACGCTACAACGTGGACAGACAAGATCCAGAAATGGGCCAATATTATTATTTCAAATACCTTTGAAACGCTTTTTTTACTTCGTGGTGATTCTGTGGACAACACACAGCAATACGCAAAGACCATGCGCTTCATACAGGGTATTGCTGAAAGTCACAGAGACATGATCAAACGCTCTTATGTGCATTTTGAAAACTTTCATGAAGGATTCAGCAAAAATCAAAAAGAAGAGTTGAGGCGGATCAAAACATATGTCACCCGGCTTTTATGGAACACTTCCATTATGTTAACAAAGAGGAAAAAAGTCGACTATGATTATATCCATAATCAAAAACAGAGATTGGAAAATCTTGTTAATGAATTCGACAAAAACCAGATTAAACGTATACAAGACGCGGAATCCAAAACGCGTCTGAGCATTCTTTTTTATGGGCTTTTAGCAAATTCCATGAAGATTGCCGAACAGACAGAAAATTTGCTGGATATCTTCAGGGAGTCTTTCACAGTAAAATGAGTGGCAGCAAGAAGAGTGTAATATTCAGCATGAGGAGGCCATTATGAGTATCCCTTTTTTTTCTATGACTTCACCTTTCGAAGGCCTTCTGGAACATGCAGAAAAGGTTAAAGAATGTGGTTGGGCCTTTCAGCAAGCCGTCGAGTGCCATGCCGCGGAGCAGTGCAAGGCATTTGACCAATACCGGCAGGACGTGAGCAGACTGGAAAACGAGGCAGATGCCATTAAGCGTAGGATCCGCGGGCACCTTCCAATGGGGACAAGGATGCCGGTTCATCAATTCCAGCTATTCATGTACTTAAAGGAACAGGACCATGTCTTGGATTCAGTTGAGGAGGCGCTTGACTGGCTTTCTTATCGACGTACTGCAGGCATTAAGCAGAAAGAAATCAAGGAGGCGTTGTTTCATCTCCTTGACGCAGTCATTGAGCCCACCGAAGAACTAAGTCGCATGGTAGCTGAGGCAAAGAAATATTTCGACAGTTATTCTGAAAAACAGCGAAATATTGTCAAAGATATCATTCGCAATTTGCGTAAGAGGGAACATGAGGCAGATGGACTTGAAGATGAACTCAAACAAAAGATCTTCAGCTTGGAAACAGACCCGGTAGCCATTTTTCATTTGGTAAAGCTTGCCGAAATCATCGGCTCAGTTGCCGATCATGCAGAAAATGCTGGAGATATGATGCGGGCCATGATAGCCAGGAAGAAAAAGTCTTTTTGGGGCAAATGAAAATTACATATGGCATTACCTGAAATGTGTTGCCTTCTGAAGGGCCCGCAAGTAGCGTGCTTCCTGTGCAGTTGGAGGCCCGCCAGCAGGCAACAGACTTCACGAGCCAATGAGTTTTACGTTCTTGTCGGTCGAACCCCGCCCCTGGTTAGGAACCCACAAAGTTACAAAGTGCGTATACAGCTACTGATCTATATCTCTGACGACTAAGACTGGGCAGCGCGCGTGGCGGATAACCGCCTCGGCGACACTGCCAATGATTACATTAGAAACACCAGTCCTTCCGTGGGTTCCCATAACGACGAGATCAGCTTTCATCTCTTTTGCCATTTCAACGATTTGGACAGATGTCTTACCATGCCTAACAGCCTTTTGGATTTTCACGGTCTCTTTGATGTGATTGACTATCTCATTCAAATCTTCATTTGCACGCTTTTCCATTCGTTTAGAAATTTCATCTGGCGTCATAGAAAGAATAAGGTAGTTGTCAAAACCGTGAAGATGATCTACTACGTGCAATAGCTGCAGCTCTGCATTGTGTGAGGAATCCAGGAAGACAGCATACTCGACCGCCTTTTCAGCAATCGCCGAAAAGTCTGTAGGGCATAAGATTCGCTTGATTTTCATATTTGTCTCCTGCTCGAATCAGTAAAGCTTTTCTCATTTCTAATTATCCTAATTCCTGACGTTCGGTAACACAACAGAGAAAAGGGGGCCCAAGGGGAGATGGACACTGAATAAAACATGATGGGCTTGAATGCCCGAGCCCAAGATTAGAGGGTGCTTCCCGTTATATTTATTTTTAGAAATGTCAAGATGATAGGTTCATATTATAAGATTCTCGGGGTGGAAAGAATTGGACAACATGGCAGAATCTTGGTTCGTTCAAACTCACTTCCAAATAGCCCACGTCTACCAGTCTATGGGTAAAAGCCAACATTCAGGAGAAACTTACCAAAGATTATAGAGATATTAGACAACTCCCAGCCGGAAATTGTAGTATCTATTAGGTGGCCTAAAAGACAAAACCTATCTGTCCACCGATTCTCCAGTTATTGAAGTCGTAACGAAAACGTCGGAGCTCTTCAGTTATTTGGTACTTACCATGGACACCAAAGAAAAGCGGGTCAACTCTATAATTCAAGTCTAGGAAGAATTGTGCACCTAAAAGCCAATTATCTTCACTACCGACGGAAGCACCCATTAGAGACACCTCAAATTCGGCATAATTATAGGAAGCGCCTGCACCAAAATCGATTATGAAGTCAGGGGCGACTTCAACTGCGTATTTTAGATTCAGTTCCACCGGAACATAAGTCACCTCTGTCTCAAGTAAAATACCGGCAAATTCAACGTCCACATTAGGGTTTGCGTAGCCAACCTCAAAGCCACAGTAAAGATTTGGTATAACTTCACGGAAAGCTTCAAGGCCGAATAACCACGATGTGTCAACGCCAAGGTCCTCAATGTTATGCTCAGTAAACGCAATGTAATCGATCTTGAACGATAGGTTGTCGCCACCAAGAGGGGCGTTTCCAGCAGCCAACACAACTGATGATGTCACAACAAAGGCACCAATCACACAAATAAGCATTAGTCTTTTCATCTTCTTCCCCCCTGAAATAATGATAGCTTCATAAGAAACGCCATCTGTTCAGAAACTCCAGATTTCTACTGATTCCTGCGAGCCGCATGCCAGATTGTTGACTTTTTGAAGCCGCGCGCACTTCCTTCCCATTATTGATACCCACATACGGGACGGGTTTATCAAAGACTTCTAACGCATATGATAAGTTTCGTCAAACTGTTGGGGGAGATTCTGAAAAACGACTGTTCTGGAAGGCTGTTCCAATGGGGAGAGGCCAAGATTTCAGTCAGGTATTACCTCAATGGAGCAGGTATTACGGTGTGGATGAAGCCATCACCCGATCTGGGAAGTTCCACCAGTTGCCAAAAGAGGTTGATGGTTCTCACTGCTTCGCTGAAGTTCTTAAAGTCTACTGGTTTCACGATGAACGCATTTGCCCCGACATCATAGCTTTTGAATCGATCCTCTTCAGCCTTTGACGCGGTAAGGATAATGACCGGCAGACGGCGCAAGTCCTTGTCCTCTTTTTCCTCTCTGATGTGCTTTAGAACTTTGAGGCCATCCATCTTAGGCATTTCGATATCCAGAAGAAGAATGCCGGGTGAGAGAGCAGTGTCAGGATCCTTATACTTTCCTTGGCGGTGGAGAAAGTCTAGGCACTCCTCACCGTCATTGACAACATAGAGCGGGTTGGCAATGCAATGGATCCTCCAGGCACGTTTGGTAGCTACGATATCGTGTTCATCGTCCTCAGCCATGAGCACAACAAAAGGCCCCTTGCCCATCTCTGTTTTCCCTCCTTCCTCGGACAAGCATTTGAGTAGAGTCAT
>JBFEUB010000105.1:0-12143 GCA_041547605.1 Desulfobacteria bacterium | reverse complement strand
GAATTCAAAAATCCTAAAATTGCACACCCACTAGTGAGCCAAATAGTATTTTCAATTGTCATCTATTCTTATCGGAACGTTATTCTGACAACCGCTATAGACATACCAGCAAAGCCTCTAGGGGCAACTTCTGCTGGGCTATGAAAAGAAAGGGATAGGAGCATCCGCCACTTTTCCTTTTGCAATTGAGCTTTTTTGAATAAGCGGTGTCTAACAAAGAAAATAGGGACTTCCTTATGAGGACAAATGCTCATGAAAATGGACCACACGACCTGTGATCTGGCCACCCTGAGCGGTTTTCTTGATCAAGAACTCGGACCGGATGAACATTGCCGGATGGACAAACACCTGAAATATTGTCCTGCCTGTCAAAAGGTGCTTCGAGCAAATCAATTCGTCTCTGGCTTCTTAAGGGTCGGCTTGGGCGAAGCGCTTTCTCATGAGGACGTTGAAAACTTTGAAGAAAGGGTCTTTGATCGTATCCAAAGAAGGGGGGTCCCATGGTGGATGAAGCTGCGGGCCCTGTTTATGTCCAAGAAATTCTATGTTCCCGCTGCAGCCATGGCGACGGCATTGATAGTCCTTTTTTCTGTTGCAAGACGTCCTGCCCCCGAACCGGGCCCGAGTGCTATCATAAACTCTTTTAAGGGCGATGTGGCATCTGTCATTATTCTAGAGACACGGAAATCACACCAGACCATTCTATGGTTTAATGAAAACTTCATGCCAGGTGATGACATCGGCGAGACCTGAAGAAAATCAAGGCACGCTTTGAACCTTTTCCGATAAACGGTGTCGAATCTATTAAAACAAGAAGTAGGGAGGCACAAAAATGAACACAAAAAAATTTCTTGTCATACTGCTTACAACGATCCTGTGTTTTTCCTTTGTGGTAACTTCAGCTTGGGCAGGCGCCACACAGCGTCATAGGTGGGAAGGCGTAGCTATAGGACTAGGTATTGCCATAGTCGGAAATGCTCTCTTGAATGACTATTATTACCCTCGGCCAAGTCCAACGGTTGTTTATTATAGCGCACCATGTGTTGTCCGTTGTTGTCCGCCGCCTGCTCGCAGTCATGGACATTATAGACATCCGAAACCGCATCATCGACATCATCATGGTCACTGGTAATGTAAGAAAGTGGGTATGATGTAGTGTCGATACTCAAGGCGGAGACATAGCCACGGTATGGAAAGGGGGTGGAAACGACCCATGAAGAAGCTATCGCTACTGGTGTTTGCTCTCGCAGCCTCCGGGGTGGTGCTTTTCTTTGCAGCCGTCCATGCTACACAGGAGGCATCTGAAACCATGACCATGAATTCAGGAATTTACGCAAAGCACACGAAGACTCTGGTTACCTTTACCCACAAGAAGCATAATGTGGATTACAAGATTGGCTGCTCAGATTGTCACCATGTTTACGAGGGCGGCAAGAATGTGTGGAAAGAGGGGAGTGAAGTCAAGAAATGTGAGGTCTGCCACACCGAAGCCAAAGCGCCCAAAGACGATAAGACGCCTAAGGCCGAAAAAATCAAAAAATATCACTATTCAGCCATTCATACCAACTGCCAGGGGTGTCACAAGGAGTTGAAGAAGGCGGCGAAGCCCACCGGCCCTACCGCGTGCAAAGACTGCCATCCCAAAGCACAGTAACAGGCAAGGACGAAGGTGACGAATAGGGTAGGTCCTGTTGGGGCTTACCCTATTCTTTCAAATGTCCTGTGGTCAGGTCTTGACTTGGGACATTTTGTGAGCTGCCTATGCTGGCGTTTACACACTTGACGGCATAGAAGCATAGAAGGCTGCTGAAGATTTTGTCTTTGGCCGCTTTTCGTTTTCTGGGAGGCCCTCCTTCATCCAACACCCGAATCCCTTCTCTGGAACCCTTGAATCAATGTGGATACTGTCTTATAAAGTATAGGGGATTTCAGCCCAACAATGGTATGGGCCTGAAGCCCCCGGCGCCACAGGGCGCGAGGCTCAAGGGGAAGGCCATGGCGCAGGGCGCATGGAGCATAAGGCATAAGGGATAAGGGAAAAGGGAAAAGAACGGGGCGTGAAACTCTTGGGTCATTCTATTGCTGATTTGGTGAACATGATCCGGCAGGCCGAGGGGCGGGTCAATTGCGCCGGGCTGTCAGGCGCCGAGCAGGGGTACCTGTTGTGCCGGCTGTATGGTGCATTAAATCGCCCGCTATTTGTGGTGTGTGCCAAAGCCAAAGAGGTGGAGCTTTTGGCTGCGGACATTCGCTTTTTTTCCGGAAAGAGAGACGTTCCGGTTATTATCTTTCCATCCTACGACATCCTCCCGTTCCAGCCCGTAGCCTCCCGTCCCCAGACCGCATGCCAGCGAATTGAAACACTCTATAGGATGCTGACAGACGCCGAGCCCCCCATGATCATCACCACGGCCACTGCCTTGCTACAAAGGGTGATCCCGAGAGAGGTTCTCTCTCAATATGCCGAATATATCGTTGCCGGTGAGGAGGTGGATCGCGAGGCGTTGATCCTCAAAGTCATTCAGGGGGGGTATCAAGAGACCGTCCTGGTGGAGGACCCCGGAGATTTTGCCGTCCGGGGTAGCCTGATTGACCTCTTCCCGCCCCTTTATGCTGACCCCATCCGCATCGAGTTCTTTGGTGACACGGTTGAGTCGATCAGGGCGTTTTCAGCAGCAGACCAGCGTTCCCTAAAGCCCATATCTGAGGTGACACTGCTTCCGGCTGCTGAAACGGTCCTTGATCCCTCGGGCATGGATCAGGTGGCTGAACGGGTTCGCGAACTGGGAGACGCCCTGGTGATACCCGGCCTGCGTGTGGAAGAGATCGTGGAGCGGCTTGAAAACATGGATCAGTTTCCGGGGATCCAGGGGTTCATGTCTCTGATACAACCTGAGCTCGATACCTTATTGGACTACCTGCCCAAAGAGGCCCTGCCAATCGTCATCGATCCCGGGGCCACGGAGGACTCGGCACGCGACCTGGAAGAGACCGTCACCAAGAACTTCCTGGCTGCCCGAAATGACAACAGATTGTGTCCAGAGCCTGATGCCCTCTATCTGGCCTGGTCTGATGTCGATGCCAGATTCAGCCAGGGGGCGCACCTGGTCCTCAGGATGATTCCCGTGGCAGAGCCAGGTGCCGTGACCTGTAACCTTGCGGTTGAAACAAATGATCTCGTCATCCAACAACTCAAACGACGCGGGCAGCCCGAGGAGCTTTTGCGGCCCCTGGTCGAGTGGATGAACAAAGCCCAGGAAAACGGCCTGACACCGTACCTTCTGTGTGGGACCAAGAAACAGGCCGAGCGCGTGGAGGATCTCCTCTCGCCACATGAGCTACAGCTTCGGCACTTCGACGCGTTTCCGGAAGACGCAGGTAAAGAGAGGGCGCCGAGCATCTGCTTGGGGGAACTCTCCTCCGGGTTCGTTTGGCCTCAGGAAGGCCTGGCCATCATTACAGACGACGAGGTCTTTGGGTCGAGGCACCGGCTTTCAAGGGTGTCAAGAAAGGAGCCAAGGACCCGCTGGCTCAACTTTGAGGATCTGAAAGCGGACGATCTTGTAGTTCACACAGACCACGGTATCGGCCAGTACAAGGGCCTCGTAAAGCTTGAGGTCGCAGGCATTGCTGATGATTTCCTGGTGATAGAATACAGGGACCAGGACAAGCTCTACGTGCCGGTGGATCGCATGAACTGCGTGCAAAAGTATGTGGGCGTGGAAGGCATCACCCCCCATCTGGACAAGATGGGGGGAAAATCCTGGGAGCGGATCAAAGAGCGGGTGAAGAAATCGGTCAGAAGGATGGCCGGAGACCTCCTCAAGCTCTATGCGGCGCGGAAAGTTCAGAAAGGACATGCCTTTTCACCGCCGGACCGCTCTTTTGAGGAGTTTGAGGCTGGATTCGAATATGCTGAAACACCCGATCAGAGCCGGGCCATCGGGGACGTCATGGACGACATGGAGTCGACGGTGCCCATGGACCGGCTGGTTTGCGGGGATGTGGGTTATGGAAAAACCGAGATTGCACTTCGTGCTGCGTTCAAGGTGGTATGGGACAACAAGCAGGTGGCGTTTCTGGTCCCAACCACCATCCTTGCTGAACAGCATTTTAAGACTTTCAAGACCCGGTTTGCGCCCTACCCGGTGGTGATAGAAACGCTCAGCCGGTTTCGCTCTTTGAAAGAGCAGCGGGCCATCGTACGAAAAATCAAGGAAGGAAAGGTGGACATTGTCATTGGGACGCATCGGCTCTTGCAAAAGGATATTGCCTTCAAAGATCTCGGCCTGGTCATTGTTGACGAAGAGCAACGTTTTGGTGTGGCCCACAAGGAAAAGCTCAAGCAAATGCGAAGTCTTGTCGATGTCCTGGCCCTGACAGCCACGCCCATACCAAGAACCCTTCACATGTCTTTGATGGGGATCAGGGATCTGAGCATCATTGCAACTCCGCCTGAATATCGATATGCGATCAAGACATATATCAGTCCGTTTGATGACACTGTGGTGGCGGAGGCGATTCACAGCGAGCTCCGACGAGGCGGCCAGATATTTTTTGTCCATAACAATATCCGAACCATCTGGGATATGGCCCGTCACCTTCAAGAGCTGGTCCCTGGTTTGCGAGTCGGGGTTGCCCATGGGCGGCTCGGTGATGACGAGCTTGAAACCGCGATGCTGGCGTTCTTGCATCGCGAGATCGATCTCCTCGTATGCACCACGATCATCGAGTCCGGGCTTGACTTCCCATCGGCTAATACGATTCTAATCAACCGGGCGGATAAGTTCGGCCTGGCCCAGATCTATCAACTGAGGGGTCGCGTGGGGCGGGCGGACGAGCAGGCCTATGCCTACCTCTTCATACCGCATGAAGGGGCGCTGACCAGGGATGCCCAGAAGCGGCTCAAGGTCCTGATGGAACACAGCGATCTTGGGGCCGGGTTTGAGATTGCCATGAGCGACCTTCAAATAAGAGGGGGTGGCACGATCCTGGGGCCCACCCAATCCGGGCACATTGCATCGGTGGGCTACGAGATGTATTTGCAGCTTATGGAACGCACCATGCGTGCACTAAAGGGGGAACCAGCTGAACCAGACGTGGAACCCGAGATTAAGGTAAATTGGTCAGCCTATATCCCTGAAGACTATGTGTCCGGTATTGACCAGAGGTTGATATCGTACAAACGCTTGGCCAGGATGACAGAAACATCCGAAGTTGAGGCGTTTCATGAAGAGCTCATGGACCGCTTCGGCCCGCTTCCCGAACCAGCCAAAGCTCTCATGGCAAAGATCACCCTAAAGGTGATGTGCAAGAAATTAGGCATCGAACGTTTGGACCTGGCGGACCAGAGGCTCGTGATTTCCTTTTCCCAAGATTGCCACGTGAGCCCGGAGAGAATAACCGGGGTGATCCAGAGGAATCCAAAGCGATTTCGCCTCATGCCGGATGGCGTGCTTGAGGTGTCTATGCCAACCAGTGAGTATGCCGACACCCTGGATGCGACCAAAAAGCTATTGCAAGATCTGACCTGACATGGTAGCGGGTTTTGGCGTCGCCTGTCAGATATACTTACGGCAGAGGCCTCGGGAACGCTGAGAGAGTCTCTCGCCCGCTGTTGCCCGAACGGAGAGGGTTGATAGCATTCGTATGGTCAACCAATATGATTATTTGCATCTTAAGGTCCTAGACTGCCCATCCATGTTGTCTTGCTTCGCGGGACTGAGTTGTTGGACGGGTTTTTCCGCCCCTGCCCAGTTAAATGCACAGCCCATTTGACCGGGGTCAAAAAAACAGGTCAAGAAAATAGTCTTTGAGTGCTCTGTGGACTTTGTGCGTGACATGGATACGGTCAGCGTGTGTCTGCGGCTTGAGATCTTTCACCTGGGTTAGGATTTAGATATGTTGAAATGTAAGAAAATAGCGATTGGATTTCTTACGTTGCTTCTGGTTTCTGGATGCTCCACCGAGACGGAGAGAACGGGTGAAGATCGTATAGCCATTCGTGTGGAGGACCGTGTGCTCACCCTGGCCCAATTCAATGAATACTTCGAAGTGATCAACATGGGCTTTGACAGAGAGGACGATAAGGACGGTATTGCCATCCGGCAAGCGCGACTCCGTTTCCTTCTGCAACTCGTTGAGGAGATGATCATTCTGAGACGGGCTGATGAGCTCAATCTACAAATTTCACCTCAAGAATTGGGTGACGCCGTGCTCGATTTCAAAAAGGACTACCCTGAAACAGCCTTTGAAGACCTGTTGTTCAAGCAGGCAGTCCCGCTCGAAGCCTGGAAGGAGAGGCTAAGAAGGCGGCTGCTCGTGGAAAAGGTTATCCGCAAAGAGCTCTTGAATGAAGATTCAGCCACACCGGAGGAAATAAAAGACTATTATGATAAACACCGGGAAGAATGGAGCCATGGGGAAGAAATACGGGCATATCACATCTTAGTTTCCAGTGAGGATCTGGCAAAGAAGGTCTTGGAGCGGTTGCAAAACGGTCATGACTTTGCCAGCCTAGCCCGCCTCCATTCTTTAGCACCAGAGGCCTTGCACGGAGGGGATATGGGGTATTTAGCCCGGGGTCAACTTCCCAGTTCCCTTGAGGAGGCCCTTTTCGGTTTAGAACCTGGGGCTGTGAGTTCCGTTGTACAGACACCATACGGATTCCACATCTTTCGCGTGGTCGAGAAAAGAGAGACGCGTGTGCCGAACATCGAGGCGTGTATTGAAAGGATTAGGCAGGGGATGAAAAAGGAAAGAATGGAGGCGGCCTATGGCCCGTGGCTGGCTGAGCTCCGATCACGCTATCATATCGAGATTAATAAGGAGATCATTTGATGAGGGGGCGCTCTATCCTGATAAAGCATTGCTGTTTTCTGTTCATGTTGTGCAGCTTGGTCTGGAGCCCTGTGTCAGGATACGCTGAAGTGGTAGATCGGATTGTAGCTGTAGTCAACGGTGATTGTATCGCCCTTTCAGAACTAAATGAGGCTCTTAAGCCTTATGTCGAGAAAATCCGCGGAACTCACCATCCGCCCGAGGTGGCGCGTGAGATGATTTTCAAGCTTCGCCAGGACATGTTAAACAAAATGATCGACCAGAAGTTAACCAATCAGGAGAGCGAAAGATTGAACGTCGTCGTGGATGACAGGGACGTGGATCAGCAAATAGAACGGATCAAGAGTGAGCATTTTCTGACGGATGAAGAACTCAGAAAGTCCCTGGAGACAGAAGGGTATTCGCTGGAGGAATATCGGAAGCGGATCAAGGAGCAGATGCTTCAGATGAAGCTTATAAATATTGAGGTAAAGTCGAAGATTGCGATTACTGAGAAAGACATTCGAGAATACTATGAGGCGCACAAGACAGACTATCAGGGAATGAAGAAATACCACCTACGCACGATTCTCATAAGGGTGCCCCCTTCGCCCAGTGCTGATCAAAGAAAGGCAGCGCGTGAAAAAGTCGAATCCATTGCTGATGCGTTGAGGTCCGGCGCAGCTTTTCGTGAACTGGCCAAGCAGTATTCAGAGGACGGTACTGCATCAGAAGGTGGGAGCCTTGGCCTGTTTACCTTGGACGAGCTTTCGGTTCAATTTCGAGAGACGGTCGCCTCGATGGCGGAGGGTCAGATCAGCCCTGTGCTGGAGACTCCTCAGGGATATCAGTTGCTGATGCTTGAAGAGATCAAGGAAGCCCCTGGAAAAACCTTGAAGGAGGTGAGCATAGAGATTCACGAAAGGCTTTACGGGGAATTTGTGGAAGAAAAATACAAGGCTTGGCTGAAAGCGCTTAGAGAGCGATCGTATGTAAAAGTTATACTGTGAGCCTTGATGGCTTCGCAAAAAGTCCGTCTGTCCCGGCAGGTCGAGATCACTTTGCCGTCTGTTTATTTTTCACGCGACTATCAAGGTGTGTCAATTGTCATTAGGCACTTGGCACTGAAAGGGAGATTATGGGAAGAGTTACGATCGATACCATAGGAAAGTACGACGGCCAGGACGTTACCGTTTGCGGATGGTTGACCCACAAACGCTCCAGTGGTCGCATTCGGTTTTTGGTCCTGAGGGATGGCACGGGCATCATACAGGCGACCTGTATTAAAGGTGAGACCGACGACCAGGCCCTGGGCTTGTACCAGGAACTGACCCAGGAGTCCTCACTGGCTGTGACCGGGACGGTTCATAGAGACAAGCGAGCACCAGGGGGCCACGAGATCCTGGTGTCGCGCATTGAGGTGCTTCAGATTGCCGAAACCTATCCAATTGCGCCGAAGGAGCACGGTGTTGGGTTCCTGATGGATCACCGTCACCTGTGGCTTCGGTCCTCACGACAGCATGCGATTTTGCGTGTTCGCCACACAGTGATTAATGCGGCGCGCAACTTCCTCGATGATCAGGGATTTACGCTCCTGGATGCCCCGATCCTGACGCCCTCGTCCTGTGAGGGAACGACCACCCTCTTTGAGATAGATTATTTTGGAGACAAAAAAGCGTTTTTGTCCCAAAGCGGACAACTTTACATGGAGGCCGGTGCCATGGCCTTTGGCAGGGTTTACTGCTTTGGCCCTACATTTCGGGCTGAAAAGTCGAAGACCCGTCGCCATCTCACTGAATTCTGGATGATAGAACCGGAGATTGCCTTCGCGGACCTTGGGGCCGCCATGAAGCTGGCTGAGGGGTTGGTTGTGGCTATCATAGAGGAGGTGCTCCAAACCCGAAAAGAAGAACTCCATCAACTGGGGCGTGACCTTGCCAGACTTGAGCAGGTGCAGCCCCCGTTTCCTGTGGTCAGCTACGATGAGGCCGTGCAGATTGTGCAGGATGCCGGGGAATCGATGCCGTGGGGGGAGGATTTTGGGGGGGCGCACGAGACGATTGTCTCAAATCATTTTGACAAGCCCGTTTTAATTCACCGGTATCCAGCAGAGGTCAAGGCCTTCTATATGAAAAACGATCCTGATCGTCCAGAGGTGGCGCTGTGTGTGGATATGCTTGCTCCTGAGGGGTACGGAGAGATCATCGGGGGGGGGCAGCGTGAGGACGATCCAGCTATCTTAGAGCGGAAGATCGGGGAGGCAGAACTCCCGGCTGAAGACTTTGCGTGGTACTTAGACGTGCGACGTTACGGAAGTGTCCCACATGCTGGTTTTGGCTTAGGTATTGAGCGAACTGTGGGCTGGATCTGCGGGCTTGAGCATGTCAGGGAGTCGATTCCGTTTCCAAGGCTCCTTGATCGGCTGTATCCATAGAAATCAGGGTCTCGGTCCTCTGAAACCCCCTCGTTATTTTGAAGGTCTGTAACGCACAGTTTGGATTAATTCGGGGTTCAGCACACGCTGGCGCAAGGGGGGTGTTTGGCGGGGATTTGTCTTTTTTGTTTGCGATAACGGGAGAATCTCCCTCGAAAGCCGTGATAATATGTATCAAGATAGATTGAGGTATGTTGCCAAGCCCACGGTATCAAGCCTTTCTCTGAAACCCCCCGTTATCTTGGAGGTCTGTAACGCACAGTTTGGATTGATTCGAGATTCAGCACACCCTGGCGCAGGGCCCAAGGCCGAAGGAGAGAAATATTTTTCTTGGGCCTTATGCCGGTTTTCATACCCAATACTTCAATACGCTCTTTCCTGAAATTCCTTGACCACCAGCACGGTACGAGGTTAAGGTTTAAAATTATTTGATAATCGCTGATCCACTCATGGCTGAAAACACAACGGTCTGTTAGGAAGTAGATATGTCTGTTGACCGAACAAGACTCCTTTTGGACACCATCAAGAGACTCCTGAGGCGGGGGGCGTCATCGCATCTTCACAAGATTGTCAATAAAACCCATGCCGCAGACCTCGCCGTTGTCTTCCGGTTTTTGACCATCCGGGAGCAAGAGGCCCTTTTTGACCTCATGGATAATGTGGAACAGGAGGCCATGCTCTTCAGCGAATTGGAAGAAGAAATCGTCTTGAAGTTGACTGAAGACATGGCGGCCGAGAAAATCGCCGGAATCCTCGAACAGATGCCCAAAGATGATGTGGCCGACCTGCTGGGAAAGCTGTCTGACGAACGGGCTGATGCCCTCCTCAATCTCATGGCAAAGGAAGAGTCTGAAGAAGTCGAAGGGTTACTCCGGTATGATGAACAGACCGCTGGTGGCATCATGCTACCCGACTTTATTGCCCTGCACAGAGACACCACGGCGAGGGAGGCCATCGAGGCCTTGCAGAAAGACTACGTAGATATTGAGATGCCCTTTTATCTATACGTGATCGACGACCACGGCCATCTGGTGGGCGTTATCTCGCTCCGACAACTTGTAGTGGTACCCCCTCATACAAAACTGAAGGCGATCATGGCCACGGATGTCGTGAGTGTCCAGACAGACAGGGACCAGGAGGAAGTTGCGAGAATCGTAGCACGTTACAATGTGTTGGCTGTACCGGTGGTGGATGAGAACCATAAGCCCGTGGGCATTGTCACGGTTGACGACGTGGTTGATATCATCCGCGAAGAAGCCACTGAGGACTTTCTTAAGATGGCCGGCGCTGGCGAAGGCTTGGTGGAATCCCAATCCATCTTGAGGAGTACCCGGACCCGACTCCCCTGGCTTCTGGCTAGCTGGATTGGCGGTATCATCGCTTTTTTGATTATCGGTTATTTTGAGAGCAGTCTCAACAAGCTTATCTATCTTGCCGCTTTCATACCGATTATCATGGGTATGGGTGGAAACATAGGAACCCAGTCTTCCACAATCGTGGTTCGGGGTCTGGCCACCGGACGGCTTAACATAAAACAAATATGGGAGGTTGTGTTCAAAGAGCTGGCGATCGGGTTTCTTCTTGGCTTCTTCTATGGTCTTCTTCTTGGATCTGTCGCACACTTCCGCTATGATATGTGGCTGCTCGGCGTGACTGTGGGGCTGGCTGTTATCAGTTCCATGACCATTGCTGCCACAGTGGGCTCTTTGGTTCCGATGGTCTTTGCCCGCATTAATATTGACCCGGCTGTTGCTACCGGCCCCTTTGTGACCACCTCTATTGATATTCTGAGTGTGTTTTTCTACTTCCAGATCGCAACCGCATTGCTCCGTTTATAGCCCTCATGCCGCATGTGACTTCATCTGTCATTGTCCTCCGTGTCATAGAACACGGAGACTACGACAAGATCATTACCTGCTTCACCCATAAAACGGGCAAGATTTCCCTCATTGCCAAGGGCGCGAAAAAGAGTCTCAAGCGTTTTTCGGGGGTTTTGGAACTCTTTTCGGTCCTCAACCTGGTATGGAGCTTTGGCCGAGGTCGTGGACTGCCGGTCCTCCAGGAGGCCTCGCTGGTTCAGGCTTTTGAGCAGATCCGGAGCAATGTCACCAAGACAGCCTATGCCAGCTACTGGTCGGAGTTGGTTTATGCATGGATGGAGCAAGGCCAGAAGCAGGTCTCTGTGTACAAACTTCTTGAGTACGCACTCGATCAACTCAACAGTGGGGGCGTGGCAGAGCATCCTCTTCACATCAGCTTCCAGATTCGCTTCATGGCCCTGACGGGTTTTAAGCCAGGCCTTGACCATTGCCATATCTGCCGAAAACCTGTGGAGCGGTTTGAGCGCCCTTCTGTTGCGTTCGATGTGAGGCGGGGCGGAGTATTGTGCGACCAATGCGCCCTTCAGGGAGCACGTCCCCTGAATCTTTCCATGGGCACCGTCAAGCTCCTCAGTTGGGTTCTCAATGCACCGCTGAGAAAGCTCAATCGGATTCGGTTCTCCAGGCAGGCGATTCAGGAAAGCCTTCGGATGCTTGAAGCCTTTGTGCCATACTATCTTGGCAAGGAGACAAAAAGCCTGAAGTTCTTGAAGCAGGTCGATTCCACGTTACCCCATTGACGGCTTTACAAACCTCGCATTTCAGTGTATCCAGGAAAACGGAAGTGCCTAAAGTGAGATAGTGTCGTGTCCCAGGAATAAGTTCTATTACTGATACTGGAGCTGAAAGCCTTTTCCGAGCGACATTGAGCTTTTTCGGAGCCGGACTTCAGCTGAGTGGAGCGTTAAGAATCATAAACTGTTTGAGGGCCTTAGGCCCGAGTTTTAGCGCTCCGGTTGCGCCTGACGGCTTGAACAGAACCACTGTGTGCATGATTTAGCGGAGCGAAG
>JBFEUB010000104.1:0-12151 GCA_041547605.1 Desulfobacteria bacterium | reverse complement strand
TTTCCTCAACGACAGCTTTGAATTTTTCGGTTTCAGTTTTGTAGATAACATCCGCATAGTCGATCCGAATCATCGGTTCGTTCGTCGGAATGACGATGACATCCAAATCGTAGATCTTCTTGAACTCAGCAGCCTCGGTATCAGCAGTACCGGTCATACCAGCCAATTTGTCATACATTCTGAAGTAATTCTGAAAGGTGATGGTTGCCAAAGTCTGGTTCTCCTCAGCCACCGCCACCCCCTCTTTAGCCTCAACGGCCTGATGCAATCCGTCGCTCCAGCGTCTGCCAGGCATCATTCGGCCGGTGAACTCGTCCACGATGACCACCTGCCCATCCTTGACCACGTATTGCACGTCCTTTTCGAATAACCAGCAAGCCTTGATCAGCTGCCGCGTGACATGAAACCGCTCTGAGGCTTCACGGTAGAAAGCTTCGGCCTTACGGCGCTGTATCCTCTTTTCCATGCTTGTTAACTCATAGTTTTCATCGATCTTGCGCAAGTCCTCGTCGAGGTCGGGTACGATGTAATCATCAGCATGTCCCCCATAGATGAGTTTGAGCCCTTTCTCGGTGAGCTCCACAAGATTCTGACTCTCATCAATGGTGCACAAAAGGTCTTGATCAATCTGGGGAAGCAATTTCTCGGTGGAAAGCTGGCCTTCGAGTTTATCCAACCTTTTCTTTAACCCTGTCTGCTTTGCAATCAAATCCAGAAATCGCGTATTCTTGGGATCCCCCCGTTTGACCTTTAGCAAGAGTTCAAGGACACCATCTGTGTCACCCTCTTCCACGAGGCCCCTCATGGCCTTGTCCAGCATGGTGCGTATGATGCGATCCTGGTGCTGTTTCAGCTTGATAACCTGTGGCTTTACTTCCTCATAGAGTCTATCACCAGCATGTTCAACCGGGCCTGAAATAATCAGCGGTGTCCGGGCCTCGTCTATCAGAATACTATCCACCTCATCCACGATGGCATAACAGAGTTCCCTTTGCACCATCGATTCCAAGGTGAACTTCATGTTATCACGCAGGTAGTCAAACCCGAACTCGTTGTTGGTTCCGTAAGTAATGTCAGCGTTATAAGCTTCTTGGCGTTGAGAGTCGTCCAGCCCGTGGACTATTGTAGCCACTGAGAGGCCCAAAAAACGGTAGATGCTGCCCATCCACTCAGTGTCCCGCCTGGCTAAGTAGTCATTGACAGTCACCACATGCACACCGCGCCCGGTCAGCGCATTCAGATAGGCCGGGAGAGTGGCAGCAAGGGTCTTTCCTTCACCGGTCTTCATTTCAGCAATCTTGCCCTGATGGAGTACAATCCCTCCAATGAGCTGAACGTCAAAGTGGCGCATCTTTAAAGTGCGCACCGAGGCTTCCCGAACTACGGCATAGGCCTCTGGAAGTAGTTCATCCAAGGAGGCACCCTGATCAATTCGTTTCTTGAAAGCTTGGGTTTTAGCCCTTAACTGTTCATCACTCAGAGCCTGCATTTTAGGCTCCAGAGCATTGATCTGTTCTACGATCGGTTTTAACTTGTTAAGTTCTCTCTCGTTCTTGCTTCCGAACACCTTTTTCAACATATTGCCGATCATGACGCGAAAAGTTTCCTCACTTTTGGGCCCCCACTGATTGACCCGGTTTTGGCAAAAAGACTATATCAAAGAATCTAAACGCTAACAAGATACCATCCCATTAAGTAGCCGATTAATGAACAGCCACTCAACACGCTTCCTGTTCACCACAAATGAGGCATTCTTCCGGGAAGTCCCACCAGCAGCAAAACACACGGCTTTTCGTTGAAGCCCTCAGGTTCGACGTGTCCCGCAGACAACAATCTGCGACGAACTCCTGCCAATCGGGCCAAACACATCCCTCGGCTACAATAAGACCAATTCTTGTGCGGAGTTTAGTCGAGAATATACTTCTTGGGGTTTAGAGGGAGGCCATTCAAATAGACTTCGTAATGCAAGTGCGGCGCTGTGCTTCGCCCGGTATTTCCAACCAGGGCGATCTTTTCTCCACGCCTGACACAAGTACCCCGCTTGACCAGACATTTATTCAGATGACCGTACCGGGTTAACATACCGTTTCCGTGGTCAATAACCATGGCCTTGCCCAGCCGCCCCCTCCTGCCTGCAAATGTGACGGTTCCGTCCGCAGGTGCGACAATAGGGGTATCTCTCCGTGTAGCAATGTCGAGGCCTTGGTGAAATTCTCTCGCTCCCGTGAAAGGCGATACGCGATAGCCAAAACCTGAGGATACCCACCCCGTGGTCGGCCGTATGGTTGGCGTTGAGGCAAGTAAAGATTTTTGGCCCTGAAGATATTCATAAAGCTCCCCAAAGGCCTCCTCTTGGATGGCTGAGGCTTCATGGAGATGTTGTACTTGTTCGTGCATTTCCCGAACCAAACTGTTGTGTTTATCACTCAGTGGGAGACTGGGGTCCAAATCCTCTGGCATGGATCCGCCAATGCCAAAAACGGCGTCTTGCCCAGCAGGATGCCCAATATTGGCGACAACCCGTATCTTTTTCTCGAACTCTTGTAACGACATCATATCGGATTTTAGGGTGTCGATCTCTTTGGCAAATACTTGAATCTGAGCCCGCTGGTCTGTAACCTGGCGCTCGAGGACACGTGCGGATGGAAGGGCGTGCTTAATCCTGCAATAGTCATAGACCAAATAAGGAATTGCGGTGACGCTCAGTACACTCAAGCAAATCGCAAAAAGGATGAAGCTCCGCGAAAATTTAAACTGCTTCACCCAGGCTGCGTTCCTAGAAATTATTACAAGTGTTGTCTGTCGACCCGCCAATTTTTGGACCTTTCAATAGAGATAATGGGAAAAAAGCTAATAATGGCAAAATTTATGGGCACTTACCATGGTCCTTTTTCTCTGTCAAGATTTTTGTCCGGCAAACCGGCTGTGAGGGATATGCTGCAAATACCACGCCAACTCACGTTTTTTTATGGAATTTTTGGCCTCTAAACGACCCTATTTTGCCTTCCCACCCAACGCAAGGGTCAAGGCCAGTGATATTGAGGGTCAAAAATCTCAAAGTGGGCGCTCCAACGGAACACGTCGTATAGACTTCATAACCGTCCAGGCCCTCAAAAGAGACCCTGGCCACAGGATTGAACCGACAATCGACTCCGCATCGTTCAGCGCATTCGCTCTGCACTCAGCGTTTTCAGCATGGCGATTTCGTCGCAGTCTGGAAACTTCACGCACTTGATGCATTCTGTCCATACTTTTTGGGGGAGGCTGGCCTTGTCCACAATTTTGAATCCATAGTTCTTGAAAAAATCAGGCCGATAGGTCAAGGTAAATACCCGTCTGATGCCGAGGTTCTCGGCTTCCCCTAAGGCGGCTCTAACCAGAGCAGACCCGATCCCTTCTCCTTGGTGTCGCTCGGAAACTGCCAGAGAGCGTATCTCCGCAAGATCTTCCCAGCACACGTGAAGGGCACACACACCAATAATTGGACCACCTCTTTTTTCCTCAAACACGCTAAAGTCTCTGAGGTCGTCATACAGGTCACTCAAGGCCCGCGGGAGTAATTCCCCGCGGTCGGCATGCTCTTTTAGGATGCGGTGAATCTCCCCTACATCTGTTACGCTGGCTTTTCGAATCATAAGCGTTTATTCACTATGGCCGCAAACTGCAATGTCGGGTTATCTGCCTGATACAGATTCGTGGCCTCTCCTTGGTTGGGATGATCAACTTACCGCAAAACGTTGTTCTTAACGGCGATGAAGCCAGAGAACCAAAAAATTCTGATTATGACCCGTTTAATATTTAACGGCCTGTCAACATTAGATACCGCCATCTTGGCTTTTCGGGGATGAAGTCGTTTTGACCTTGCTTCGCGCAAATAGCAGATAATAGAGGATCAATATCGGATAAGGCAAAAACGCCTGTTCAAAATCACCGCGAAAAAGGGAGTAGGTAGAATACCCGAATAGGGAACATACAATAAGGATATGCAGGTAGGCTATAACACGCATCAAGGCTTTGCACCGCTCTTCTGGTCTTCGGAAGCGCCGGCAGTCAATGTTTCTGCTATAGATGGATCCAATATAGGCATATGATCCGGAAAGGGTTGGCCGGACATCTCCTTTGCCAGGTCTCCGTCGCCAATATCCGTCTCGCAGTTCCGTAATAGACTGCTCGGAATTACTAACGGACATCACCTATTTTTGAACCATAGTACAAATAATCATATGAAACCAGGATATTCGGGCTCAAAAGTCTGACTCCTGAAAGCCAGACAAGATGGCTTCATGCGGCTTCTGGACTACACAACCGAGCGTCAACTCCGCAGCTAGTGTCGTGTCCCGGGAATAAGTTCTATTACTGATACTGGAGCCGAAAGCCTTTTCCGAGCGACATTGAGCTTTTTCGGAGCCGGACCTCAGCTGAGTGGAGCGTTAAGAATCATAAACTGTTTGAGGGCCTTAGGCCCGAGTTTTAGCGCTACGGTTGCGCCTGACGGCTTGAACGGAACCACTGTGTGCATGATTTAGCGGAGCGAAGTTGATGTCCCGAAAATGCTCACGGAGCAAGGAAAACGGCTTTTTGGCGATTCCATATTCTTGGAACAAACTCCTGGGACACAACACTAGCTGCAGGGAGCTTCAAATAAAACCGGCCTTGCTTTCTTCAATTTCAGTTTTCAGATCCAGTGAGGCGTCGTGAAATGTTCCCGTCCGAAAAAAACGGGCCTGCTGTTATGCCACGGTTGAACACCGTAGGTTGGAGAGGCGGTTTCTCCCCTCATCCCATGAATAAAACAGGGTGGCTTTGTAGTATATCGGGCTTTAATGGGCTTCCAATGGCGTCATCAATAGCATGTGTTAGAGCCTGTATGGTAAAGGGTTTGGAGATAACGGAATCAAACATGTTGCCTTCAAGAAGCCAAGGGGTTCCACAAATACCTATGATTGGGGTGTAGGCTCTCTGAGACCGTCGAATGTGCTGGGCCATACCTTCCCCGTCAATGCCAGGCATGAGTATGTCGGTGATCACCAGATCATAGGTGCGGCTATCAAACATGAGAAGGCCCTCTTCACCGTCGGGCGTAGCTTCAACATGGTGCCCGAGTCGGGTTAGTATTTGTTCGAGCACGTCTAAAACGGCACTCTCGTCGTCAACAAGCAGGATGTTGAGCATACTTCACCCTCCAATACATCATCGGCATTTCTTTTATCAGATATCTTATTTCTCTCATCATGTCAACTAAATATTCTACTATTCATTAGCGAAGGACACTATATGTTGTGTTTTTGGCAAAAGGAAGGGTTTTCTTGAAGGCAGTGATTTTCACATAGGTGTTTTTGGGGGATTATTAACGTTTCCCAACCAAGGGGCGCTTACGGTGTTTTCGTCTGTGGCGTTTTGTGGCGGGGCGCTGTCGCAACAGGATATAAGTGGCCCCAGTACCCCCGTCACAGGCCCTGGCACTGGTGAAGGCTATGACCCATTTACGCCAGGGGCCTGATGTGAGCCATTCCTTCACCTTGGTCTTGAGCACGGGCTCTTCGCGCGACGAAAGGCCGCGGCCGTGTACGACCAACACGGCAGCTTTTCCGGATAGCAAGGCCTCCTTGAGAAACCGTTCAAATGCCTCCTTGGCATCCCCAACCCCAAGCCCGTGAAGGTCAATGTGGGCCTGGATTGAGAAATCACCCTGATGCAAACGCCTGGCCACGTCAGGATTGACGCCATATCCAATACCCTCCATATACTCTGGCGTATCGGAAATAACGAACCCGTCTCCATCTCTAACCAGCTCCTCCAGCTGGGCCAATGCCTCCGCTTCAGGGTCCTGGTGAGAGATCCTGGAGGGACTGACTTGACTCTTATCGCTTGAACCAATCTCCCGTGAAATCGGCTCAACGTCAACCATGGCCTCCTCAAAGAGTTGTTGTTCCGCCTCGGGACTCAGTATCTTATTATCATCGGTCTTTGCAGACCCCCCCACCTTACGACGAGAAGATAGCCTAAAAGTCTTCTCTTCAAGAAGAGCCTTCAGGTTTTCAAAAGGCTTATAGAGGGCTGAGGGTTTGGAAGGTTTTCTGTCCATACTTACCAACACCGCCCACGTGGTGCGAGACGCTATCTTAAGCATAACTTGGTATGAGCCATACTTTGACAACATATTCCAAAGATGCTAAGAAAATCAACTCTTGTATGAGTTCTCCAAAATCATACACTAGGAGGCATGGCATGAAAGTAACTTGTGACAAATGCGAGTGCGACATGAAAATAACCTCCAGTTTTAGGTATGTTTGCCCTGAATGTAACAACGAGTTTGAGATGGCGCATATTCAAGAGGCGAACAAAAAATACCGTGACGAACAGAAGAAAAACATTGAGTGGCTGAAAATCAGAGATCATCAAATCATCATTGTATCGTAGGCCGCGGCCCCGATTCGAAGTCCCGTGAGGCCCCTTCCCGGAGTGTTGCGCATATTGAGCCTAAGCGAGGCAAATCAGAACTAGAGGAAGTCGAGATGCTTGTCGACCTGGTGCGCAACAATAGAAGCTATCGCAGGTTTCACCAAGAAGTCTCAATAGGAATTGACACCTTAAAAGAGCTTGTTGAACTCACACGCTATTGTGCTTCAGCCGCCAATCTCCAGCCCCTGAAATATATCCTCTCCTGTGAACCTCAAAGAAATGCTGCGATATTCGAGCATTTAGGCTGGGCAGGCTACTTGAGAGAGTGGCCCGGACCGTCTGAAGGCGAACGGCCGGCTGCTTATATCATCGTGCTGGGTGATACCACCGTAGGCAAGTCGTTTGGCTGTGATCATGGCATCGTTGGGCAGACCATCCTGCTGGGTGCTACCGAAAAGGGTCTCGGAGGATGCATGATAGGTTCGGTCAGACGGAAGGAACTCCGTAAGGCCCTCACAATCCCGGTGCACCTTGATATTCTTCTTGTCATTGCGCTTGGAAAGCCAAAAGAGACGGTGGTCATTGAAACCGTGGGGTCTAATGGGAACATAGAGTACTGGCGCGATGACCAAGATGTGCACCACGTACCTAAACGATCCCTTGATGAGATCATAGTGGGTTGAAGATAAGCCGATCGGAATACGGACAAGACGAGTCATAGAAAGGGTTCCGCGTCGACAGGGACATTTTTTCCGGTTTGCCAAGACCGAAACCGTGAAACATCAAAAGAGGCACCATGCCCCCAAGTCCACAGAATAATGCACCTCCAATCGGGGTCAAGAACTACCCCGAGCAATACGAGATACACACAACGACCAAAACCGGGCTCAACATTCTGATTCGACCGATCAGGGCCGAGGATGCCCCACGCCTGTCAGTGTTGTTTCATGCGTTGTCGCCAAGAAGCATTTATTTTCGATTTCTTATGCCCTTAAAGGCCCCTTCGGAGCAGATGCTGGCCAAGTTCACGCAAATTGACCATGATCGGCACGTGGTCTTGGTTGCGACTCAAAAAAGCGCAGCACACGAAAAAATCCTGGGTGTGTTTAGACTGATGTGCAATCCTGAAGGCAATGATGGGGAGCTGGCTATCGTCGTGGGAGATCCCTGGCAAGGAAAAGGTGTAGGCGCAAAGCTTTTCGAACACGGCCTCTCCATCGCCAAAGAACGTGGAATCGAATCTATCTTCGGCATGGTCCTGGCAGAAAACACGCAAGTGCTTATGCTTGCTCGGAGACTCGGTTTCGCCATTCAATGGGACCCTGATGCCCGCGCCTACAATATAAGACTCGACCTGAAGTCAATGAGCCCGCAACATACCTAGGGTTGCCTCACAGAAATGTTCCGCACCTAATTAACCTCCCCTCATTGAGAAAAGGAAGCCCCGGACACATCAGAGAGGCTGCGTCAGAAGCTTTTTTCTTGACATGTGCTTTATCTTGTGGTTATAAATATTAGATACGCTATATATAGATAGAACATCAAATCAACAAGGAGGAGAAAAACCCGCCTTATTTCGCCCCCAATAAGATTGTCTCAGGGTAGGCTTGGCATTCCGCACTACAAATATCCGGAGGAATTGGTGCCATGACGAACAGAAAAAAGTGGGGTGAACGAAGGAAACACGAGCGGTTCGAGGTTTCAAGGGGTGTATTTGTTTCATTCAGGCCCCATGACAACAGGCTCGGTGAAATCGTCGACATAAGCATGGGCGGGCTTGCATTTCGTTATTTGGCTAGCCGACAACCCTCAAATGGATCATACAGATTAAAAATATTCCTGGCTGAAGGTAATTCTTATTTGAATGACGTACTTTTTGAAACCGTTACAGATTTCGGAACCTACCAAATCCCTTTCACTTCCATCACGATGAGGCGCAGCGGTGTGCAGTTTGCAGAGCTGACACATCATCAGATGTCTCAACTCGAGCACTTCATTCATCACCACACCATGGATAATACCTGAGTCTGAGTGCCCGTTTTCAGAGAGCGACTCAGTGCCATAAACCACCCTGTCTTTGCCTCAAAGCTCCCGAACTGCATCGCGTTTGATCATCCCTGCACCTTGGCGCAGCCAGTTTGCCAAAGGTAAACCTCATTGGATGTGCGGCTTTTTTGTTTGATAGTGTACACCTCCTGTGTTTTATTTCCTTCTTACGCGCCTTATCATCCCCCCTAATGCCCAGGCTGTTAGTCGAATACAGTAAACCAAGGCAATAGGTAACAAGATGATGTAAATGCCCATTGGTAAAGATTCGCGTGGACGAACTCCGCCGGCTATGAGAACAGTCACACACAGCAGACTCCCTACAAGACCGCTCATGAGCCATAGCCATTCTTTTGTAACCTTCTTCATTACGAGTCTCCCCAAGACGTTATCTGATGCGGCCTCCAAGCCTTGAGTAACGGTCCTGATACTATATATTGTGCACTCGGCGCCTCAAACTACAAAATATGCTTGACAAAAGCATCATATCATGCTAACGTTCATTTTGTCATGATACATTTGTGGGTAGTGTATGTTTCCAAAAACGAACCCCAAAGAAAGCGAGGTGCAAGTCACCGAAAATAAAAAGCCGGCAGAGATTGATTTTTAAAGATTAGAAGGGGAAGTCTGGGGCCGGTGGCGAAACTTTTTTCTCTCTTCATCCAAGATCACACCCTCGAGACGAGATAACGACCCCGACCCCGGATTTTCCGCCATATTCACGGGGCTAGACGGGACCTCCTCCTTGCTCTAAAATACACACCTTGCGCCATCCCCAGCCATAATCCTCCTTGAGGAGGTCCCCGGCCCTCGTTTTTCCCCCTTTTCTTTAGCCATCAGTGCTTCTGATGCTAACCTTGAGTCCTTGCTTGCTTCCTTGACCTTTACTTTATATTGTGGTTATAGATAAAATATAGGTCAATATATAGTTTGAGTGCCTTGTCCAGTTAGGGCAATGACTCCCTGAGATTTTCAGGCAGATAATATTTAGACACATTCTTCTCTGAACGTGATTTCTTTTCGGGGAGGCTTACCTTTTAAGACCGCTTCAGATGACAAAATGGGCAACACGGTCGTCTGTAAAACGGTTAATGGGGTACCCCTAGCCGTGGAGCCACAAAGCGAAGGAGTGTGCAGTTGGGTGAGTTGAGGCACTACCGGAAATCTCAGTTGCACTACTTGAGACCTTTGAAAAACGCCTCCCGCTGCAGCGGGATTGAAGCTCCCTGCAGTCCGACAAGTCGGGGCAGGAAATGCGCTCGCCGTTGCAGTTCAAGCCCAAGGAGCGCGTAGGCTTTGCGTTGACGCCTTACTGTGTGCAACCAGATAACTACATGAAGTATCTTGAGAATTATAATCCGAGCATGACGCAGGCGCTTTAGTGAAGCTCCAGCAGTAACCAGGCGAAACAGGGTATTTTTCAAGGGTCTCGACTTCGTTCCGAGCCACACCAGATGTGAACCATGGCATGCCATTGCGCCCTGGGTACCCCGACAAAAGCAAACTTGTTATCTTCCTCTTGTCGCATTTTGGCCCCAGAATGCCCTAACCTTACAGGACCCTTGAGAGAAACCGTGCCTTCTCGGCCCCGCTTTAATACCATTAAGAAAATACCGAATTTTAATGCGTAATTTGTCCCGAAAAATCGAGCATTGCATTTATGTGACGTTTTATATTAATATAGATTAAGTGAAATAGACACATTGAACAACTAATCTATTTCACAGAGTCTGGACAATCGACAACGCCCTGGAGGAATCCAACATGCCTGGCACAGAAAAAAGATATGCCGAAAGATACGGCTTGGAGTTGCCTGTGCATGTTAGGTGGAAAGATGCGTTCGGGCAGCTAAAACAAGAAGTGGGAACAACAAGGGATATGAGTCGTTCCGGCGTGTACATGACCTGCAGAGGCCCCATTGACGAGGGGTGCAAGATAGATCTTGACATAGATCTCACCATCTGTGCGGGAGCAGGGACAAAGGGCAGTGTTTCGGTTGGGGGGAGAGTAGTTAGGAGCATCCCTCCGACAAAACCTGATAGGGGCTATGGACACGCCGTTGCATTTGACTAGAACAGGTTTGCAAAGCCTTAAGGGTAGCGAGAGGTCATCAGCAACTGGCCAAGCACAAGTAAAGACCAGTCCGGTCCGGAGGAATTTGCCTTATGGTCAGCGAGAAAAAGCCGGTTGAGCGAAGGAAACACAAGCGGTTCAAGGTTCCAAAAGATGCCTTTGTTGTTCTTAGGTCTGGTTATCTGAAACTGGGTCAAATTGAACAAGTAAGCATGAATGGGCTTCAGTTTCGTTATGCTACCAGTGAAGGATCGCTGAACGAACCGTTTGAACTAGATATTTTCTTGGCAGGCACTGCTTTCTATTTGTACAAACTGCCCTTCCGGACTGTCTCAGATTCTGAGACGACTAATGATACGCCCTTTCCTTCCTTACCCATGAGGCAATGTGCTGTGCAGTTTACGGAGATGGCCTCCAACCAGATATCTCAGCTAGAATACTTCATTCGAAACTACACGGCAGGAAACGCTTAGAATACCATTCTGTCCCAAGTAGTAGGACAAAGGTGAGCCCTTCACAGCCATTGACCTCGGCCGCCGAGTCCGACACTCTTATAATCGTTCACTAAAACTCTGCCTTGTTGACAGTCCACCTTAATCCATTCTGCATTTTCTTTTGTTGACTTCAACCTTTCAACCGTGTTTTACTGCTTGCTGAGATACGGGCTACCGTTGAAAACCCAGGAAGAAGCTGCATGAGCGACATTGTGAACTGCAACAGGTATCGCTAATTTCTTGCGGTTTTGTACGAGGAGCTTCAATACCCATCTGGTTGTCCCTTAGCGTGATGGCAGGGCTGAAAGGTTCCCGTAGGAACCAAATCTTTAAACGAGCCAACCAGGGGTTTGCTCGAGAACTATTTGAATGGACCTGGAGTGCAGAATTAAGAGCTATGAGTGAAAAAGGAAATTCTGACGCAGAGGCTGCAGAGTGTCGATTGTTATTCCAGATTACCGCCGAGGATATTAGATACATCAGGCGCAAGCAGTGGGCAATAACATGCTATGCCTTGCTGTTAATCGGGGCCATCGTGGGATTCCATGACGTTTTGTTCCATCCCACTCCGTTCGAAAAATTCATCTTGGTAGCGATAGCGTTCGTCATTGCTATTGCAGGTACATTATATTTAATTACCCTGCAAAAAACGCTATCTAAATGCCAGGACAAACTGACAACAATATCAAATCGTTTTTCGGAATTTTTCAGGCAGGGCTTGCTGGATCCTCCCAGTGACCACAGCAGCTTCCGGTATTATTTCCTCACACTTATTTTACCATTTATACTAGTCATTTTTATAGGAGCAATTTTTGTAGCTTGGATTGTTTATAGATAAAGAGTTTCACATCTTGGCCCCATCTACTCAAAGCCTGCAGCCATTGCAGGGCGTCTCAGGGAAGCCCTCAAGGCTGACAAAAGATGGCAAGAAGGGGGGATCTCGTGTCTGGTAAAGATAAAATAGAATGTCCTTCCTGTGGCAGCGAAACTGAATTCATTAAAGCCTGCGTTGATTGTGGTCATGTCTTCTGCCCATGGTGCCTTGTTCACCACGTGGACCCTTATAGAGTTGCAGTTCCGCGAGACATACATTGTGCTGCCCAAGATGCGGCTGTGACAAACCCGGCATCTGAAAG
>JBFEUB010000103.1:0-12297 GCA_041547605.1 Desulfobacteria bacterium | reverse complement strand
CGGCTTGAAAAGAGGCACTGCGTGCGCGATTTAGCCAGGAGAATTCAAAAATCCTAAAATTGCACACCCACAAGTGAGCCAAATAGTATTTTCAATTGTCATCTATTCTTATCGGAACGTTATTCTGACAACCGCTATAGCAAAAACGACTATTTGCCATGAAAAGAACCATGCTATTTGTGAGATGCTTTCGGAATCCGCAGTGGGTGGCTATGGCCTTTAGGCAGGATGAGGGAAGTGGGACTTTAACAAAAGGATATCTTCCACATTGAGATCAAGCGGCAATCACGCCGGTAAGGGTCAAATGCATGGGTGTAATCTGTATCCGACACTCTTCAATACTCCGTTATGGCTCAAAGACTTCCTCAAGCACCCCAAGAGTTTCAAGTACTTCACCAACTTGTGCCCACGTCATGGCTCCTTGTTGGACCAAAAGCTCTCCCAGGGGTCGGTGGGGTGTTCCGTCGAGATCATCATCCACTTGAGCCTTTAGTGCTTCGAAGAGTTGATCTCGTGTGATGTGTCCCTCCTCTACCGCAACGACCCCAAAACGTTTTTCGCTATAATCTATCTTTCCTGTCTTATTTGACATGGGGCTGATACCTTTCGTGACCTTGTGTCAGTTCTGTGACAGTTGAATGTGGGTTTAGCTAATAAACGTACTGCTCACTCGTGGTGTAGTGTGCGATGAAATATTTTAGTTCGGATATTTGCTCTTCCGTAAGCTTACCAAGGTGAACATCACATCGTCTCTTGGCATAAGACGACCGCCTCGGTAGGTATTGGATAGAAGGTCCAACAAACCCGGCTTTTATTATGCATCATTTATGCCACGTAAAGACATCTTGGCAGGCGTTAGGTGGGTTAGAGCTATGAAAAACATATCTTCAAATTTCGGGGATGCTGTGAAACGGAAATAATATGGCAGTACCTCGCATTTGGCTATTTTAGAGATTAATTCCTGAAATAGCAAGTCCAGAATCTGTGAGTAGAAAGAAGGCTTGTTGGTGGAAGATAGGAAACACTTATCAAAACGCTGTGGAGAAAGTTGCTCATAAGTTGGCAAGATAATGTTGCCAAACAGCATAGTTAAAATGCTATCAGCAAAGCCAAGATGTTCACAGAGGGTATAAGCGGTAGAGAAGGTGGAATGGAAGACCCGGAGAATCCCCAACCCCCTGACCCGGGCCAGGCTTTACATCACCCGTTACTCTGACCAAGTTTAAGACTTGTTCCCATAGTCACCTTCTTGAACAATAACACTCTTGCTCAGCGAAAAATACTGTTGTTCGGCGGGTTAAACCAACCGCCAGAAATGAAACAGTGTTAGACTATGAGAGATTCTGTTCATCTTCTTTGAGTCGCTTGAGCTTCCGCCAAAGTGCCCCCCGACTTATTCCAAGCACCTCTCCTGCCTTAGTCTTGTTGCCACCAGTCGCTGCCAAAACCTTCATAATATACTGAGCCTCTAGTTCAGCCAGGGTCATGAATTCACCGGGGCGCTTGTACTAATTTTCAAGGCAGATAGTGCGTTGGCCGACACCCCGGTTGGTGATTGCTTTACATTATCTCTAATGTTTGAAGGGAAAGATTATTAAAACGTACTTCCGAGACTGTCGAAAAACCCTCGAAGCCATGATTCAGAGGCTTTTCGCAGTTAGTAAGTGGCTGATTTTACTATAGGCAATAATAGCTAAAATGCCCTATTTCGACTTTTTCGACAGTCTCTCCAACTATCAAAGATTTCAGAAATTGCTAAATGGCGGGGACCTAACTTTAGATTTCACGGCGGCTTAGAGGTTGGTCTTTAATGCGAAGGTGAGAATGGCAAGTAAAAGAAGGGCAATCTGTGGGTTTTTGGAGCTCTGACATTATCGTGAAATAGGGTTGAGTTTTTATTACACATGGGCAATCTAAAGTCGGTGATGCTTCGGTTCACAAGACCCTACCCCATTTACATCAGAACATTTGCACTCTACAAGAAAATTAGCATCTTGCTCCGGCATTTCAAGGGGATGTGGTGTCAAAATTTCTTCACAGAATTGTGCGCCGTCGTGATATATACTTTTGATACGGGTCACCCGTGCAAGGGGACGTGAAGACCAAGTCCCTCCGTAGGAATAACTACAGAAAGGCGTGAACGCAGCTTATGACCGTCGAAATCGCCCTGGCGTTTTCCATTTTATGCGTCTCCATCCTGTTTCTTGTCACAGAGTGGATTCCGATGGAGGCAGTGGCGCTCTTGACGCTGGGGAGCCTATCGGTTACTGGACTCCTCTCTCCGCGAGAGGCCCTATTCGGATTCAGCAATCCGGCCGTGGTCACCGTCTGGGCAGTATTCATTCTGAGTGGCGCCCTCACGAGAACAGGGGTAGCTAATATCATTGGTCGTTATGTTCTGCGTCTCGGTGGACGCAGCGACATCCTTTTGATCACCTCTATCATGATCAGTGCGGGAGTCATGTCGGCGTTCATGAACAATGTGGCCGTAGCGGCGCTCCTGCTCCCTGTGATCATGGACATTTCCCGTGAAACAGGCCGGATGCCATCCAGGCTCTTGATGCCTTTAGCCTATGGATGCCTTTTGGGGGGCCTTACAACCCTCATCGGCACACCACCCAATATTCTCGTGAGCGATGCGCTGAGAGACAACGGCCTCATCGGCTTTAAGCTTTTTGATTACGCGCCTGTCGGTATCACCGTCATGGCAACCGGAGTGGCCTTCATGGTATTGGTGGGACGACACCTTCTCCCCGCGCGTGACGTCAGCAAGGCTTTCTCTCCCCGGGGCCGCGTTGACATCAGGGAAGCCTACGACCTGAAAAAGGGGATGTTCCTCATGCATCTTCCCGAGGACTCAAAACTTGCAGGCAAATCCCTCGCTCAGATTCGCTTACGTTCATTGCTTGGACTGAATGTCGCGGCCATTACCCGCAAAGACCGAAGCACACTGGCTCCCCCTCCGTCAGAGCCCATTAGAGGCGGGGACATTCTCTTGGTTGAAGGGGGCATGAATCGAGTCAAGGAACTCATGGACTCGTGCCGATTGGTCCGGATCAAGCAGGACGTTGGCGTTGAAAACCTCTTTGCACCCGGCATTGAGATGGTCGAGGCCCACCTGGAATCTACTTCACCATTCGTTGGCAAGACCATAAAGGACATTGATTTTCGTCGTCATTTCGGCGTCAACGTGCTGGCAACTAAACTTGGATCGACAACCATGCTGTGGGATTTCCAGGACGAGGTCCTTGAGGCGGGGACCCGACTGCTGCTTCAGGGCCCGAAAGAGCGTTTGGAAATGTTGCAGAAAGATGCGAATATCCAAGATCTCCGAAAGGTGTCGGAGTCGACACTGGTCGAGATATACAAGCTCCATGAATCTCTTCTCACGGTGGAGGTTTTCGAGGATTCCGGGCTGGCCGGCAAAACGCTGGCTGAAACCCGGCTGGGTGAGACCCCGGGCATGAGAGTGCTCTCCGTCGTGAGGCAAGGGAGAATTCATGCCGTGCCGGAGCCCGAGGACGAACTGCTGGCAGGCGACCGACTCATTGTGCAAGGGAGTCCAGAGAACGTGGACATTTTGAAAGAGCTTGAGGATGTCAAAATGACCGAGGCCACAGGGTCACCAAGGCTGACAGATCTTGAGTCGCAAGAAGTCGGGCTGGTAGAAGCCATGCTCTCGCCTCATACAAACCTAGCAGGCAAAAACCTTCGCCAACTTCGCTTTCGAGAAAAGTATGATCTCACGGTTTTGGCTATCTGGCGTCAGGGGCAGGCCATCATTTCCGACCTTTCTCATCTGCCGCTGCGATTTGGAGATGCCTTGCTTCTTCACGGGCAGCGGACCAACTTTTCCCTGGTGGGGCAAGATCCGGACTTCCTAGTCCTTACGGAATCCGCCCAGGAAGCCCCAAATCTTCGACGAATGAAAGTGTCGCTGTGCATCTTTTCGGGTGTTCTCCTTTTGGTTGTCCTGGGCTTACTTCCCATTTACATTGCAGCGGTCATCGGTTCGGCATTGATGGTCGTCACAAAGTGTTTGACCATGGAGGAGGCCTATCGATCGATCGAGTGGAAGGCCGTTTTCTTGATTGCCGGCATGTTGCCCCTCGGCATGGCACTGGAACAAACCGGGGCTGCCCGCTACTTGGCTGAAGGGGTTGTCTCCCTGGCCGGTCCATTTGGTCCTGTAGCGGTCATGGGAGGCCTCATTGCGGTTACCTTCATGGGCACCTGTTTTGTGCCTACGGCGGCCCTGGTAGTACTGATGGCGCCGATCGCTATCAAAACCTCCGCCGACACGGGCATCTCGCCTCACAGTCTCATGATGGCGGTAGCCATGGCCGCCTCTGCCAGCCTGGTCACCCCCGTTTCTCACCCCGCCAATGTTCTGGTCATGGGGCCCGGGGGGTACCGTTTCCTCGACTATGTCAAGGTTGGACTTCCACTGACACTCGTTCTCTTTGTGCTCCTGCTGTTCGTGGTTCCGCTCTTCTGGCCTCTCTGAAACCCAAGGAAAGAGCGAGAGGCGTGAGCCGAATTGTTGCCTTCTCAACATTGAAAATCGTGCATCTAGTTACGCTCAAGTTTAGGCTTTACGGGCCGACCTTTCCAGTGATAGACTTCCAATCATTGGGCGAGGAGCTGTTTATGGGGCGGGGAGCTGTTTATGGTCGCTGGTCCCCTCTTATCACCTTGGATGACGTAAGCGGGCTGTGCAGAAAGGCTGGGCAATGCAAGGATTGCAAAACACGATTGGTAGGTGGTTGTCCGCCGTCGGCAAATGGCGGAAGGATCGTCCTGAGGGGACAAACACGGTACGGGGGCTTGTTTCAGGAGACTTGAGTTACCTGGCCCTATTAAACTTTGAAATCGAACAGGAAGCTCTGTTCCCGCATGTACCGCCCGGCACCGAGCTTGACACATGGCAGGGGAAGACGTTTGTGAGTGTCGCTGGCTTCTTGTTCGCGCGCCCGCGGATTTTTGGCTTGCCTCTTTTGTTCCAGCGCCGTTTCCCGAAGGTCGATTTGAGGTTTTATGTGCGCCGGGAAGCCGCGGAAGGGATTCGCCGCGGTGTGGCCTTCATAAGACACATCGTTCCTAAACGAGCCATGGCCTCTGTGGGTCGCCGCTTGCGAGGCGATGCCTTCGTGGCCCTTCCCATGGCCCACAGCGTGGATGTTTCCGAGGTGTCCCGGCAAGCCGGCGGCAGCATCGAGTATAAGTGGTACCATCACGGGAGGTGGAATGGCATCCACGTCCAAATCAAAGACGGCGCGGGGTTTCCACTTTCGGACTCTGAGGAGGAATTTGTCATCGAGCGCTATTGGGGCTACTCTGCTTTCGGAGACGGATCCTGTCTCGAGTATCGGATCGAACACCCCAAGTGGAGGCTGTGGCAGAGTTCTGCTGCCGCGTTTTCCTGTGATGACGCGACCGTCTATGGGGAAAGCCTCGGAGCATGCCTGATTCGTTCTCCGAGTTCCGCCTTTGTCTCCGAGGGGTCTGCCGTTACTTTGTATGGTGGGAATCCGATCGGAACATAAGTTGCCATTCAGTGTTTCAACCTCCGACCGCCTCGCTCTTCCGACTCCGCCCCGAAGGGCGTAAGGGGTTCGCCAAAATCGTCTTTCTTCATCTCACGGAGGCCCCCGATGGCAAACCTTCGCGACCTCTTTTTAAAAGACAAGTCCTGTCACCCACTGGTAAACCTGGAAGGCAAGATTGCAGAAACCTATCGACATTACAGAGATTTTCTCACTCACAATCAGGATGCTCTAAATCTCATCTCAGAGTTCGAGCTGACTTACCATGTAGGGCAGCCCTTCTCTTTTGCCTGGGTGAAAAAGCAGTCTGAGGCGCTGATGAAGGCAACGCGCCACCTGGTCATTTCCCTGGACAGGCTCTCTCAAGGGAGGTACAAAGATCTTCTGTCCTCCTGCGACCGGTTGGAAGAGGACATCTTGTCCACCCTTGCCGCGGAGCCCCACCGCCCATCCGGTCCTCTGGTACTGCCCTTGGAGGCTCTCACACCGGAATCGGCACCTCAGGCCGGAACCAAGGCAACCAACCTCGCCCTGATCGGCCGTGTTCTGGGACTCCCGACCCCGCCGGGATTTGTCATCACCGCCAGTGCCTATGTCCTTTTTATCGAGCAAAACGATCTCTCAGACCCCATAGAAGAAATGTTGGCCTCCCTTGCCACGGACGACTTAGGCGAGGTTGAGGTCGCTACGAAGGAGATCCGGGACCGCATCAGAAGAGCCCCGGTGCCGCCGTCCGTGGCTCAGGAAATCTTTGCCGCATATGAAGCCCTCGAATCCAAGACGAGAAAGAACGTCTCTGTTGCCATGCGCAGCAGTGCAGTGGGTGAGGACACGCTGGCTTCCTTTGCAGGGCAATACCTGACGGTGCTGAACGTGGGACGTGACAATCTACTGGATGGCTACCGGGGGGTCGTGGCAGGCAAGTATGCCCCCCGGGCGATTCTCTACAGGCTCCGTCACGGCCTCGAGGATCGCGCTACCCCTATGTGCGTGGCCGGGATTCAAATGGTCGATGCGAGGGCCAGCGGGGTCATGTACACGGCAGACCCATCGCGCCCCGAAGGATCCGAGGTAGTGATCAATGCCGTTTTAGGTTTGGGAGAACGTTTGGTCAGTGGAGAGGCGTCACCGGACCTGTACTACGTGGATACCCTCACCGGGGATATTGTGAGAAGAGAAATTCAGAGGAAGGACAAGCGTCTTGTGCGGGCTGAAGCCGGGGGCACGCGTACTGAAACGGTGGGCAAAAGTGAACAACGCCGGCCTGCCATAAGCGACGATATTGCGCAGTCTTTGGCCCGGTTCGGAGCGAAGATTGAAGGATATTTCGGAACACCTCAGGACGTAGAGTGGTGCGTTGATCAGACCGACCGTCTTCACCTCCTTCAGTCCAGGCCCTTGCACATGGCTTCCCGGGCTTCCGAAAAGAAGGCGGAGGACACTTCTTGGAGCGAGGACTCCATTCTTCTTAAGGGCGGAACTGCGGCCTGTGGAGGGACAGCGGTGGGCCGCGTCTGGATCTCCGATAGGCCTGGGGCAGGCCCGTCTCCACCTGAGGATGCCATACTGGTGACGCGGACAGCTTCTCCTGAGTATGCTAAATTCGTGGGACGGGTAAAGGGACTCATCACCGATATAGGAGGCATAGCTACTCACCTTGCTTCCGTGGCTCGGGAGTTCGGTATTCCGGCTCTTTTCAACACGGGCCGGGCTACGATGACCCTGTCGGCCGGCGAATGGGTCACTTTGGCGGCAGACAGAGCCACAGTATACGCCGGGCGTGTCCCGACCCAAGACAATGGTGTCAGGAAGACGGCAGGCGCCCCCTTTGAAACCCCGAGTAGACGACGGCTTCGGACTTTTCTTGAAAAAGTGTCGCCGCTTCACTTAACGGATCCGGAAGCGCCGTCCTTTTCCCCTGAACATTGTCGAACGATCCATGACATCATCCGGTTTGCTCACGAAAAGGTCGTCAACGAGATGTTCGGCTTGTCCGGGGATACCCGAGGGGCCGTGAAATCCACGCGCATGACGGCGAACATTCCACTCCAGATCTACTTCGTTGATTTGGGCGGAGGGTTGGAGAGCGACCTGACGACCTGCGACAAAATGACACCCGACGCCATACAGTCTGTTCCAATGAAGGCCCTTTGGCGGGGCGTTTCTCACCCAGGGGTCTCGTGGTCAGGAACGGTCAACGTAACCCCCGGAACCATGATGGCTCTTATGACTTCAGGGCCGACCCCTGCCCTTAACAGCTATGCCCTGGTTTCAGGCGAATACCTGAATTTCAGTATCAAGTTTGGCTACCATTATGCCAACATAGATTGCTTTTGCGGGGAAAATGCAGACCAGAACTACATCATGCTGCAATTTGGGGGTGGGGCGGGATCTTACTACGGTCGCGTCATGCGGATCAATTTCCTGGCTGAGGTCCTGCAGCGGTTGGAGTTTACCTTAAGCCTTTCCGGCGACCGATTGGATGGTTCCCTGAGAGGCTATGACATGAAAACCATGGAGCAAACGCTGGACCAGGTCGGCAGACTTCTCGCGTCCACAAGGCTTTTGGACTTGGCCATCCCCGGTCAAGCAGAAGTTTCTAATATGACGGCGAAGTTTTTTGAGGGAAACTATGATTTTCTCCAAAGTGGGGAAAACCCCCTGCCCGGGTTTTATACTCCCATCGGCCATTGGGAGCGGATCTCTCGCAACGGAGGGTTCCTATGTCTTCAAGATGGCTCCAAGTGGGGAGACCCTTTTTCCTGCGGTCTTAAGATCGTGATGGGAAAACTGATTGGATCAAAGTACCAGAAATTCCTCGACTGGATCCACGCCCACTACTACTTCCCCATCGCTATTGCCAAACAAAGCGCTCTGTCTACAGGTTCGATCCGGGCTCGAATCATGGTCGAAGGCGGGTGTCTCGATCGAGTTGGAGGACTTGCGTTCGGCGTGAAAGACGCTGGAAATTACTTTGTTCTAGCGGTGGATGCCCTTCAAAATCACTTCACGCTTTTTCAGTTCATGAAGAGCCGCCCCAGCAAGAAGGCGGGTTGTTATCGCCGAATTGAGACGGGGCAATGGTATGTGGTGAAAGTGGAGATTGGGAATGGCGAAATTCATGGTTACTTGAACAGCGAGCGCTTGATCGAATACGAGGAGCCGTCTTTTACAGAGGGCTACGCAGGTTTCTGGACCAAGTCCGATTCGAGAATCTATTTTGACGAGCTAGAGATCAAAGAGGAAGGGAAAGCCCGGCTCATTTCTTTCTAAACTAGAAAGGCCACAAAATCGGGATGAACAGGGAACCCAAGGCAAGGACGAGAAGATTCAGTGGGATCCCCAGCTTGAGGTAGTCACTAAACCGGTACCGACCGGGTCCGTACACCATGAGGTTTGTCTGATACCCTATAGGGGTTGCGTAGCAGGCACTGGCCCCGAAGCAAACGCCTACGATGAAGGGCTTGGGATTGACCCCAAGACTAACGGCAGCCGCGATGGCCACAGGAAGGACGACAATCGCCGCCGCGTTGTTGCTCATGACGTGTGTACCCATGCTGGTCAGCAACATAATGCCTGCAAGTACAAAATGTGGTCCCAGGTTCTGAAACAGGGCCAAGAAGGTCTCTGCATACAGCTTTGCTGCACCGGTCTTTTCCATGGCTGTCCCGATGGCAATGGTTCCTGCGATAAGGATCAATATGCTTCCTTGGATGGAGCTGTAGGCTTCCCGGAGCTGTATACATCCTGCCAGGATCATGAGAAAGACCCCGGTCATGGCACAGACCATGATATCTGCTAGGCCGACACTCGCGGCACCCACCACGCCACAAAAGATGAGAATAGACCAGCGGGCTTTTTGCTTATGAATGATGGTGTAATGGACGTCCTCAACAATGATAAAGTCGTTCTTTGCCCGGATTTGGTCCAGTTTCTGCGACGGGCACCGGACCAGGACGATATCCCCGGTTCGGAGCCTTAAGTTGCGGATCCGCTGTTCGGTGTAATGAACATTTTGTCTTTTCACTGCAATGATTGAAACGCCCGGGTCGCGGTGAATATCAATATTGAGCAGTCTTTCTCCTAGAAGGGTTGATTGGGGTTGAACAATCAGTTCAACGACAAGTGATTCCCGGTCACCGTACGGAAACTCATCGTCTTCAGTCGAATACGGCAATTTCACCATCCTCTCGCTTAACATGGCCATCAGGTCGTTGACGGAGCTCTTGACGAACAAGAGGTCGCCCGGCAGGATCTCGACCTTATCCCGATGAGGATAAAAGATGCGAAATCCACGGATCACCTCAAACAGTTCCACCGTTGGGTATTTTTCCCCAAAGAGTCTGTTCGCCTGCTCATGGACAAACTGGCTTTCTTCCGGAACCAGGAGTTCAGCCAGATATTTCTTGCCCTCGCCTCCCTGAAGTTCACAAGTTGGAGCAGCATGGCCGGGCATGACGCGAGAGGAAAAAAGGTAGAGGAACGCCACGCCCAGGACGGCTATTGGGACGCCCAGCGGGGAAAGCTCAAACATGCCGAGGTCTCCATAGCCATACATGAAGCTTAGATCGCTGACGATGATATTGGTGGATGTACCGATAAGCGTGCACGTCCCGGCGAGGATGGAGGTATAGGAGATCGGGATCAGGTAGTTGGACGGACTGAAGTTATACTCGCAGCTGACACTCAAGACAATGGGTATGAACAGAACCACAACAGGGGTGTTGTTTATGAATGCCGAAGAGCCCGCCACAGTCACCAGAATCAGCAGCTTGGCCAGCTTTGCATTGCCATGGGAGTGGTGGATGACTTTTTCACTGATCACGCCGACGACGCCGGTGCGAACCAAGGCCCGGCTTATAATAAACATAGCTCCCACGGTTATGACGGCCGGGCTGGCAAAACCCTTTACCGCATCTATCGGGTTCAAAACCCCGCTTAGCATGAGCGCCGCCATCATCCCGATGGCGGTGAGTTCAAGGGGAATCCTTTCCGTAATCAAGAGAACCACGAAGACGACGATAATCAGAGAGACAATCCAGATGGCCATAGCAAGGGCCTCATTCCCAAGGCGCGATGGGTCGGGTTACGCCTGCTCGCGGCATGCGGGCCGTTTCGCGGCTTTTTACAGGTGTCACCTAGTATCTGAGTATAACACGGGTCGTCTGCCATTTCTACCATCCTGAATCATGACAGGAAATCCCTGTTCCCTTGTTCGACAATTCCGGTTGTGATAGTCTTAGTATATATCTACGTAGGGCCGTTTGTTTGGGGGGGAAAGGTAAATAAGTGGACGATTCCTTCAAAAACTACGTAGCAATTCTGGGAGACCCGGCCTGTCGCCAGGGCTGGCAGGAGAACTTCGTGCGGATAACGGAGATTCTGTGGGAGAAGTACAGGCCTTCCCATGTATTCGTTCCCGGGGATGTTACGCCGTACGGAACGGTCGCCCAACACGAAGAGATGTTAGAGCATTGCCGGAGGCATCCGTGGCAATGGGTGGTTACCATGGGTGATCATGACCGGCCTATTCAAATCTTTGAGCGTCACTGGGGGCCGGCTCAAAAGGTGACCGATGTGGGTCGATGGCGTTTTATTGGCATCAACACGGGAGGCCACGGGCGCTTCACCCCGGAAGACGACCGCTGGCTTCGTGAACAGCTTAGAAAAGATTCCATCATCTATTCGCACTTGCCCCCTGGGCTGGCGGGCTGGGAGTTTCATTCCCTTTCCCCCGAGAGTACCGCACGTTTCTTGAAAGTCCTGGATGATTTCACCGACTCCGTGTGGGCCTGCTTTTTTGGTCACATCCACAGCCACGACCAAAAGGAGTACCGCGGAATTCCTCTCATCATTACCGGTGCGGGCGGGGCCGCTGCCAAGGGGTTAGAGTCCGATGGCTACAAAGGGCGTCGTCCCATTCAGGCGATGGCCTTCGACACAACCACCGGCGAGATTCATCTCGTAGAAGACCCAGACACGCCGAAATGACCTAACGCTGTCCTGGCTAATTGCCTTGGCTGGATTCAGACTCGGCTAACCCAGTGCGAAGCGAGTCATTTGGTGGCGATGACGAAGGAAGATCCGAGAGTCAAGGGGAAAAAGCGTGGGTCATCGGACTTACAAAGGCATTTTGGGACGCAAGCATGGCAGCCTAAGGCGCCAAAACATCTGACTTTGGGACGACATGTCATGAATGTCAAGAACATAGCTTGGTCCAAGCCGGCCTGGTCTCATAAGGACCTCTAGAAACGTAAAGAGGCGTATTTTTTCGGAAATAAGACTGTATTTTTGAAGAGGTTAGCGGGGACTGTAGCGTGGCGCTTAGAAGCCGTTTCTTTTTCCCACATATTGTTGGAATGGATCTCAAACCAGCGACATTTCAAGATGTCTCAGTCTTATCGAAAAGGGATTGGGAATCCAGAACGCCCATTGTCAGCGTGTCCCGGGAGTTTCGATTTCTTTACATTATCTCTAGTGTTGGAGGACGGAGATTTCTAGTGTCGTGTCCCAGGAATAAGTTCTATTACTGATACTGGAGCCAAAAGCCTTTTACGACCGACATTGAGCTTTTTCGGAGCCGGACTTCAGCTGACTGGAGCGTTAAGAATCATAAACTGTTTGAGGGCCTTAGGCCCGAGTTTTAGCGCTCCGGTTGCGCCTGACGGCTTGAACAGAAGCACTGTGTGCATGATTTAGCGGAGCGAAGTTGATGTCCCGAAAATGCTTACGGAGCAAGGAAAACGGCTTT
>JBFEUB010000102.1:0-12350 GCA_041547605.1 Desulfobacteria bacterium | reverse complement strand
TTTTTCGTTGGAGAGATGGGGTTTTGTAGTTATTGAACGGAGGCAACCATGATAAATCCAACCCTCAACACAATCGGACTCATGCTTGCAATAACGGGCGTGGTATTAATCTTCTTTTATGGTCCTCCTATGCCTGACTTGAGAACCGAGGTTCATATCGTGACCGAGCAAGGCTTGCCACCTGCAGAAAGAGCACAAGTAACAGAAAGACTTTTGAAGCATCAAGTCTACCCGAAACTTGGCTTAGGATTAATCTTGATGGGTTTTCTCTTTCAGCTTGGTGCTACGTGGATCAGGTCTTAAATTGGGGTTAAAGTATGAAGCGAATTATGAGCTCGGGAATATTAGCATTAGCCCTATTAGCATGTAGAGGCGGAGTCAGAAATGGCTCCGCCTTTTTACATGTCTACATATTGCGGTAGCTGTGTTATTTCTGAAATTCAAGATACTGCCATATTCTCTCTGGTTCCAGCGATCCTCAAAGTGCTTAGATAAGGTTTTAATATCTTTAATCCAATAGCCGAAACCACAAAGCGCCCCAAGGTCGCCCCACCCTGTCACAACCCCTTGAAATAAAAAGGGCAGACAACCAATTACGAATCAGTTGCTCTACCCCTGAGCTACGCCGGCTAAATGCTTAAAACCCCTTGTATCATCGGGGTTTCCGCACAGTCAACGAAATTATAGAAGAGGGTAAAAACGCCCCATTTCCGCCCCATTATCCTACTAAGGTGAGACGGGTTCGATCCCTGCCGGGGGCACCAAGCCAATTGTTTGAACATATTAGATCAACCCACTTTTTTGCACCCTTCAAAAGCGCTATACAAGTACTATAGATACCGGTCTTAGGCTGGCTTGAATATGCCATAGGAAAGCATGCCAGGCACATACAAAAAGGGCAAAGCTAAGATTCCCAGTGTCCGGAGTTCAAGTCCCTGCAACGCCATCAATCATTTTTGAGCCTCCTGAAAAACATCCCCTCTTGCTCAATTAGCACCAACGCGTCACTAAAGTGCCGGCCCAGACACAGATTTCATACGAAGTGCCTCTTCTCAGGCGTCTGCGGGAACCATTAGCCCTATCCAAAAACTGTATTTATTCCTCCTGTTGAAATCTTCGTCTGCCTTGAACGTGAACAAAATGGAACATTTTTGAAGCTCGCTGCAGTCTCTTTTCCCTTGCATTTCCCAACCCCCCTCCAATCTGTCAGGACTCAAATTTTGCCGAGAAGTTTGACACGATTTATTATATCGTTTAGAAATCTATAATAAATCTCTCTTGACGCAAACAGGTGTAACGCATGACATCGACTCGTCTCACGCAAAGTCCGTTCGGGCACTCACCAATCCGCCCATCAGTGCATGTTGCGGGCGGGAATGGTCCCTATAGAAACACGCGTGCGGCTCTGGCGCAGCTGGATCTTTCACCTGCCCACGGAAAACGCGTACTGCTTAAGCCCAATATCGGTCGGGTGGCTCCTCCAGAAGCAGGTATAACTACACACCCGCAGGTCGTAGCTGCGGCTATTGATGCGTTCAGGGAAACCGGGGCGGACGTGGCTGTTGGCGAAAGCCCCATATTGGGCGTCAAAGCAAAGGAAGCCTTTGACGCCTCTGGTATCACATTGATCGCACATGAGCGCGATTGCCTCTTGATAGACATGGATGCCCGCCGCTTCTTCGAAGTGCCAGTCCCAGACGGTGTTGCTGTAAATTCTCTTAGGGTCTGCCGGGAAGTGCTTGAATATGACCTTGTGGTGTCCCTGCCGGTCATGAAGACGCACATGCATACCGGCGTGACACTGGCTCTAAAGAACATGAAAGGCTGTCTGTGGCGGCGTAACAAGGTCAAACTGCATATGCTGCCACCAGTCCAGGGGCACGACGAAAAGCCAATAGACATTGCTATCGCTGATATGTCCTCGGTGTTACGCCCACACCTTTCTATTATCGACGGTACCGTGGGTATGGAAGGACTGGGCCCCAGCGCTGGCCAAGCCAAGCATCTAGACATCATTGTCGTGAGCGCTGATGTCTTTGCGGCCGACGCCATAGCATGCAAGCTGATGGGTATGGAGGCTGAAGACATTCCGCATTTGCGCATTGGCGCGGAGCGCCGCTATGGCATGATCGCCCTGGAGTCCATTTCGGTCACGCCCGACAACTGGCACGACTGGACCTCTCCGTTTGCCCCCCCGCCTGAAAACCTGTCGATCGAGTTTCCGAATATCCATGTCCTGGACAACCAGTCCTGTAGCGCCTGCCAGTCGACCCTCTTTTTGTTATTAAAACATTATGGTGATCGCCTATTCGACTATTTTCCTTCAGATACCAGCATACGTATTGCTATTGGCAAGGGACACGAGGAAGTACCAGACGGCACACTGTGCATCGGCAATTGCACGGCCCGCCGCCGGGGCAAAGGAATCTTCATTCCAGGTTGTCCGCCGGTCAGCAGTCAAATCCTCACCGCCATCTCAGGTAAACCGTGGGTCGACAGTAAGGATGGCCACATTGCAGCATCGGACATAGCTGTAGGCGCGGCAGCGGACAAACGAAAGGAATAAAAGGCACTATTGGGGGGTCCTTTGATACATAGGAAACCGATGTATAAAGAAAAACAAAAGCAGATTAAGAAGCTAAACAAAAAACTATTGAATCAAGGCCGGTTCAAGGGCCACTGGGCGACGCGAATGGACCGCTTTTCGAGTTGATCGAAGCCCTCCCGGATGCGGTGTTCTTCAAGGATGTTTTAGGCCGTCATCTCTTTGTCAACAAAGCATGTGAGGAACTCACAGGTTTGACAAACGAAAAGGTTCTCGGAAAACCCCACGAGCAATTACTCCAGCCAGACTTGGCCGAGCATTGTGCCCGGACTGACGAAGAGGCAATCACATTGCGAAAGGCCGTTCGTTTTGAAGAGGCAATGACCGACGCTGAGGGAAAGAAAATTGTCCTCGAGACCGTCAAAGTTCCTTTTCTGGATGACCGCGGAGATGTCGCAGGATTGGTCGGTATAAGCCGGGACATCACTGACCGCAAGCGGGCCGAGAAGGCCTTAAGAGAAAGCGAAGAGAAGTATCGGCTCTTGGTCGAGACTATGAGCGATGGACTATTGTTGTGTCCCAGGAGTTTGTTCCAAGAATATGGAATCGCCAAAAAGCCATTTTCCTTGCTCCGTGAGCATTTTCGGGACATCAACTTCGCTCCGCTAAATCATGCACACAGTGCCTCTTTTCAAGCCGTCAGGCGCAACCGAAGCGCTAAAACTCGGGCCTAAGGCCCTCACAGTTTATGACTCTTAACGCTCCACTCAGCTGAAGTCCGGCTCCGAAAAAGCTCAATGTCGCTCGGAAAAGGCTTTCGGCTCCAGTATCAGTAATAGAACTTATTCCTGGGACACGACACTAGCAGTAATAGACAAAAACGCCAGTTTGACTTACGTGAATGACAGATTCTGCAAAATGATCGGGTATCACATGGATTAACTGAAAGGCCGTTTGGCCACGGAGTTTCATGATGAAACCAACCAGAGCATACTCAAGGGACAGATTCACAGAAGACGGCAGGGCGAAAGTCATTCTTATGAGATAGCTTTTACACGGAAAGATGGACAGCAGGTGGCTACGGTTGTCTCTCCAAAACCCATTTTTGATTCAGATGGAGCCTTCAACGGGAGCTTTGCGGTGTTTACTGACGTCACTCAGCTGAAGCAGGTCGAGCATGAACGGAGGAAGAGAGAGGCTGAACTTGGCGCACAATCAAAACAGCTTCAGGAAGTCAACACCGCCCTGAAAATCTTGCTGAAAAAAGGGAGAAAGACAAAAGAAAGCTTGAGGAGAGCATTTTGTCCCATGTCAAGCAATTGGTCGCCCCATACCTTGAAAGGCTGAAAAACACACGGTTGAATAATGACCAAAGGGGCCTTGTCAGCGTGCTGGAGGGGAATTTGGACCATATTATCTCGCCAATGGCTGGCAATTTGTCGTCCAAATATAGGAACCTTACACCCACGGAGATCCGTGTCGCAGATTTGGTGAAGGAAGGAAAAACAAACGAAGAGATTGGAGAACTATTAGCCATTGCCAAAAACACAGTGAAGTTTCACCGATTCAATTTACGCACCAAGCTGAAAGTCAGAAACAAGCGAATCAACCTCAGGTCCTACCTGATGTCGCTGACAGAATAGTAGCCTTTACCCACCCTTTTGCCACTAGAATACAATCTTGGCCTTCCATATTGGTTTACGGTAGCATATTATTCCAAGAAGCGTGGGTGAACGTCTTCTCATAAAGGTGTGAAGCCTCCCCGTAAGGAAGATCAACATTCTTGGACGGCTCCCCTTGACCACCAGGCCCCAAAGGATGGTGCTTGCAGGGGAGCGAGCCGGGCCCAGGTCACACCTTACAGGCCCGTGTTGCATTCTTGCTTTCGAGAACGGCCTGTCTCGTGTGCCGCTCCGAACGCCAGCTAGAACCGCAATCACGTTCCGGGTTGAGCATCATAATTGTGATACTCAAGGTGGAAGCTCCCCGAAGTCCCTGCAAATCGGGGCAGGGAATTTTCTCGCTATCGTAGTTCAATCGGTGGAGTACTTTCCGGATGCGTAGCCTGAATAATCAAAGTCTTATGACACGTGAGGCAGTGTAATCAAGGAGCACTTGTCATGTCCGCACACGTCATAGACACCCTCGGCCTGAAATGCCATCAGCGGGTTCTTAAGATAGCTGTTCATGCCCCAGACATGAAACCCGGTGATATTTTGGAGGTATTGGGAGACTGCCCGACTTTTGAGAAGGATGTGCGCACCTGGTATGAGCGCCTGAAAAAGGTCTTGCTCTCCATAAAGAATGAAGGGGGAGAGAAGAAGAGGATTCAGATAAAATTCTAGCTTTCTGCCGAACGATCTAAATGTTGGCCCCTCAAAAAGAACCGCACACGTACTTGCCCTGCCTTCTATCTATTGCTAATCCAATTCCAATAGCCCGTTTTCGGGACGGCGTGGGTGTTAAGCTTTTATCACTCAAGCAATTCAAGCTCCCTGCAGTCCCGACAAGTCGGGACAGGGAATGCGCTCTATTGCACTTCAAAACCCTTAAACGGGCCTGTCATTAACTACATCCTTTTTTCTTTGCCGCCGTGCCATGTTCTTTAAACCTTCAATAAGCTTCATTGCCTCCTGCTTGGTCCGTACTCCTTCCCTCTTTATGATTCTTTTAGTAAACCCCTTGAGGCGCTTCGGGTTCTCTTGCCAACCCAACCTGTTCTCCAGGTACTTGATAAGCCTCGTCTGTTTGCGGGTCACTATCTCCACCACGTTCGGCGGCAAGGCCCGCCTGGTTTTTTGCCTTTTCCTCACTATGGCGCCAGCCCGGATAAGTGTTTCAATGACCACATGGCCTTCGATAACCGAAAGCGCTCTAATGGAATCTTTGCCAGTGACCCCTGAGACCAACTCATGCAGCTCGTCACTGCCCATGCCAAGCTGCTGGGCAAGCACCCACATTAACCTAATTTGATCTCGCGTAATCATTGTAATCCCACCCTTGCCAGATTGAAACCTCGCGCTCGCTTTCTGGCTCGGCTTGCCTCTCATTTAAGCCCATACAAGATCCCCTGAAAAGAATCCTAAGGGCCCTTTTGTTTTTTTTGCACCTCTGTCTCTCTCATTTTTTTGCCCCCTGATCTGACCTCCCTGGCAGCTGATGGTCTTATGCGATAACGCGCTAAAAAGTACCGCATGTTACCAATTCGCAAATCATCTCGGGTCGGTCCTTTCGATGTGACCTATCTCTGGAAAGGAACCGTTTTTCTTAGTTATCAAAATGGCGTAAGAGCCGCGGTGCATCAGGTCATCATTCGTCCATTTTTAGGCCTATAAGATTCTCAGTCCCTTATTGGATTAAGTTATGTACCTCTTTGAGAAAATCAAGCTTCATCCACCGCTTCACGAAAAACCAACCCTGGATGCCCGGTGCGGAAGCACAAGGCACCTTACTTGTTCGCTATTTGGTTCCGGGGGTGGCTACCGGCTGGATACTGTGGTTGGATGCTGAAGGAAGAGAAAAGTCAGGGAGTTGGAAACGAAGCGGATGTGGCGGGGTGAACTGAAGCACCAAAATGGCTGGGAGCCTATTCTTTACAAGCTCCTTTGAAGACTCCCAAAACCCTCACGTCGTCGTCTTTGCCCAAATACCTATGAAAATGAAAAGCCCAAGAAGGTAGAACGTCCGAATAGTATCAAGAATATTTATCAGCCCCCGACTTGGCGACGGTAACACCAATCGTTTATCCGCCAGCAAAACGATGTGATGGTGGATCGAAGATTGTCCCAAACCACTAAGATATAAATGGCAATGACTCGCACGTCTGAACTACTTTCAAGGCAAAACTTATAGCTGCCTGATGGCATACCGATTGCCTTCTGTGCCATGGATGAGCCGGTCAAAGGTACCACGTTACCGGTTGAACTTGCCCAAGCCATATAGAAATCATGCAAACACCTTCACGCTGCGTGTTGCAGCGCGATCACTTTTACACTGATTAGCTGCAGGAAGTCTTTTGCTGGTCACCGCTGCAACTGGTGGAACCACTGCAACTGGTCTGGCCCTCTTCCATTGTGCCGCTGCAGCTGGTCTGGGCACCCCCTGGCGTCTTCTCGTGCTCTTCTTGCGCCTTCTCATCTTCCTCTTGCGCCTTCTCATCGGTCATGGTGCTACCTGCACCAGGCGCTGTTCCGCGTCAGCCGCTTCAGGCCGTCTGCTGAGCCTTTGCGTTTCCAACAGGAACAGTGAGGCCAGCACCTGCCAGGAGACCGGCGAGACCAAGACTTGCCAGGAGCTTTTTAAGTTCCATGATGTGCCTCCTTTTCACTTTGGTTCGTAGCGGTTTCTTTCATCTTACTAGAATAAGCGATGCCTGCCTCAGCGTATGAGGACCATCGCGCAGCATGTCTCCATTTTCCTGCTTATCCTAGCCCCCTCGGCTCCAAGAAGTAAATGGGGTGAACACTGTATTTCTTGACCGAATAGCCTGTATTTTTCGAATTTTAGAGTGATCTTCGAAGCAAGGTTACGCTATCGAAGTCGCGAAATGGCTCTTTCGGTATCCGTAACAGTCTCTTGGTATTAAACAGACATCAGTGGCTCTTTGAAAAAACCTTGTGCAAGAGGCTTGGTCCAACCATGGATGCTCTGTGAAATGGCGTTACGATTTCACGTGCATATCTGGAGTTGGCGGGGTTTTTAATCTCTCGGATCTATCTGCAGGATTGAAGCTCCCTGCAGCAAGCAGGGAATGTTCTGCCTGACGGCAGTGCTTCGCAGCGACTGTAAGGAAGGGTAACATTTTTAGATTCGCTCGCTAACCCCGCGGCAAGCTACAGGGAATGCGCCCGCTGTTGCAGTTCAACGGATTATCGGAAGACAAGTTAGATGGAAGGAAACTACGGGTAAGAAGGGCCCGTAATGACCTTGAGGTATTTTGGCACCACTTCCAGACGAAGCGGGGTGGTGGCCATGAAGTCTCCGTCGGCATACAGACTCATGGGACCCATGGATTGCACAAATACCGTTTCCGCCCGATATAAGGTAACCTCCTTGTGGTTCACGTGAGTCCCCTTGTAGACCGAGGGAAAGATAGAAAGGACCTTCCGCTTTGGCATCCCCTTAACAACACAGATGTCCAGGTAGGCATCATCAAATACGGCCTGAGGCGTAATGCGCATACCCTTGGCGTAGGACCTGATATTGCCAAAGGCCACAAGGAAGACATCCCCAAAGAACTTTTCCCCATCAAATCTGAGCTCTACAGTCTGTGGCTTATAGGAAAAGAATTTGAACAGGCCGCCGGCAACGTGCATCAAAAAGGGATCCATCCTTCTCTTCCTGGCAAAAGCAGCCACCTCTGCATCAAAGCCCAGACATGCAGTGCCAGCAAAGAACTTGTCATGATTGACTCTAACCAGGTCTATCTTTTGTGTTCTTCTTTCCTTGATGATGGCATACGCAGTGTTAATGTCTCTTATGCCCATGTTGGCCGCAAAATCGTTTGCAGTGCCGAGAGGTACAATTCCAAGGGCAGTATCCGTGCCGGCTATCCCGTTGACCACCTCATTGACTGTCCCGTCGCCTCCACAGACAACAACCGTTTCACACCCCCGGGCAGCAAGTTCGCTTGCCAGGTCCGTGATTTGTCCAGGATATTGGCTAACCGTCACATCACATGTCACCCCGGACTCGCCCAGTCGGCGCAGCACCGCAGGATACATCTTCCTGGATTTCCTGCCGCCCGCAATAGGATTTATGAGAACATGGACTCTTTTCAACTAACGATCTTTTTAATTTTTTCAGCCTTGTCTCTGATTTTCTTGGCCTGCCCTATGCCTGGAACCCGCTCAATGACTTTATCAGCCAGCTTGCCCTCCAGCGATTTCTCTTTTGGACCAGAATCTTCATCTGACTCGGCCTCTTTTCCTGGTTCTTTGTCTCCCTTCAACTCCTTCTTGATGCCGCGAATCTCCTTGACCGTCTTCCCAAGTCCAGTCCCTATGGCTGGAAGACGTTTGGCCCCAAAAATGAGAAGGATGAGCAGGGCAATGATCAGCAGTTCTGGTGCACCTAATCCGAACATGGAGTCCTCCTGTATATCAATTTCATCGTGTTCCGTAGGGTGCTGCCCGAACAGGCACCCCTTAAGCCCGAAACAAACTCGCGCCTTTGTGCTATCTTAAATTGAAACCGTTTGAGGATCAATCGGTTACAATATATAATATCAGACAAGGCACCGTCAACATCAGGCCACTTCCAATCCCTTAGGGTCTATCCGTGCGTCGAGCAGCTTGGCGCCCTTTCTCCTTGATAATATATCAACCCACTCCGGCCCCAAGGTCCGAATATCTTGCTCTTCACCCATGGCCCAGATGCACCCTCCACCACCGGAACCTGTAAACCTTGCCCCGCAGCCAAGCGTCAAAGCTTTCTCGACAAGTGCCATGCCCACTTCATCAAAGACTTCGGGCGTCATTTTTCTTCTTATTTCGACCTCTCTATTCATAGCCCACACTGCAGCACCCCAATCCTTCGCGATCATGGATTCAACAAATTCTTTTGTGCAGATAATAATTTCGGGCCAAAGATGCCTTCCCCTACCCCTCACAAACTGTTCGATCCACTTACTGTTAATGTCGCGCGACTGGTGGGGCACACCGCAGTATGCAACCAGAAGGTGTCTTTCCAGTGTAGCATACTCCTCTTTCTTGAAAACCTCAGTCCTCTTGAAACGGGGTTGTCCGGGATCTCCAGGCCAATACCAGGCATGGACGCCTCCGTAGGCCGCGGCCAGCTGATCCTGCATCCCACAAGGAATCCCAGCAACTGCCTCCTCAAGCGCATGGGCCAAAAGCACGATTTGCTCGGTGCTCGGCGGAGGCGTTCCATCATCGCCTGACAAGGCACTTGCCAGTGCCCCAATTATGGCTACAGCCGCTGTGGAAGAGCCTCCGAGGGCGCTTCGTGGTGGCGACTTAGATGTGATCTCGATATGCACACCTTCAACCCTGAAATAAGTCGCAATGGCAAAGACCAAACCTAACGGACCACTGAAGGGGGCCCTGTCCGCTCGGTGCACTTCGCTCCTAAAGCCACTTGATGAAACCTTTATTTCACCAGCACTGTAAGGCAGAAGCCGAACCCGGGTCTTCATATCGAGGGCCATGTTAAAGGTGCACGGAGACAGATGACGCAGGGGATAATAGAAGGTCTTAATATCAAGGGTTCCGCCACAATCGATCCTGCAAGCAGCCGTGGCCTCCACAGGGCTTGATTCAAGACGGTTCTTTAATAGGATCACAGCCAAAGCTTTCTTTGAACATCCATATTTATGTTCATTTAACAGGCCCGAATACCGCTGTCAACATCAGCATTGCTGCCGCCTTTCCCCTTCAAACTCCTTGACAAAATCCACGAGTTCTTATAGGGGAAGCTTCGTACTCAGGTAATTTCCATGTCATGTCCGGGTGCGAGGCCGTGACCTGTCCGGACTTCAAATTTGCGTTTGTGTTGGAAACCAGGTGAGAAAGGAGAGGTGTATGAACATTTTAATGTTTGGACCGAACGGCAGCGGCAAGGGGACGCAGGGCGCAATTCTTAAGGAGAAATACAACCTGCCTCATATTGAATCAGGCGCAATCTTCCGGGAAAATATCTCCAAAGGTACTGAGTTGGGTGCCAAGGCCAAAGAATACATTGACCGTGGAGACCTGGTGCCTGATGACATTACCATCCCAATGATCTTGGACCGCCTAAAACAAGACGATTGTGAGAATGGATGGCTCCTGGATGGATTCCCCAGAAACAAGAATCAGGCCATTAAACTCGATGAGGCTCTCAAAAACGAAGGTCTTGACTTGAACGTAGTCGTAGAAGTCGTGCTGGATAAACAGATTGCCAAGAACCGGATCATGGGGCGCCGACTTTGCGCAAATGACAACAACCATCCGAATAATATTTTTATCGATGCCATTAAGCCGGACGGGGACAAATGTCGGGTCTGCGGTGGTGAACTTTCGGAACGCTCCGACGACCAGGACGAAGGCGCCATCGACAAACGCCACAGTATCTATTATGATACGGAAACGGGGACCTTGGCCTCTTCTTACTATTTTAGAGACCTTGCTGAAAAAGAAGGCCAAATCAAATACATAACCCTCGACGGGGCTCCGAGCGTTCAAGAGGTAACAGCGGAGCTTACGTCAAAACTTTAGGATCTGATGAGCACGTGAGGTGCCTGCCCGAAATGACCTGATTCGGGCAGGCATTTCCTAATCGCTCTGATCACGCACCTGCGACTCCATGAAGAGCAGAATATTCTGGACGGTCCTCTTCGCGATCATTTTCCTTATATCCCTCCTCTTTCAGTTCCGATTTCCCATCGCAAAACGCCTTGGAGGTTTTCTCGGCAAAAGAGATCCTCTTGAAAAATGTGAAGCGATCTTTGCACCAGCGAGTCGTATAGAAACGAACTTCGTCTATGCAGTGCATCTGTTCGAGGACGGGTGGGGCGGCCGGTTGATTACAACCACGCCAAAGATCTCTCCTGTAACCAAGGAGTTTCAAGAGATTTATGGGATGACGGATTGCTCGTGGGCTTCGGTTCTGAGACAAGTGTTTTGGAAAGAAAACCTTCCCCTGGAACAGCTCACAATTTTAGAAGATTCAGTAAGCAGCTTGACCGATTGCAAGCTCCTTTACGCTCACTGGAAAAGGCATCCCTTTCAGTCGGTCCTTGTCGTGACCGATGCACCTCATGCCCGCCGTTTCAGGATGGTCTTAGACAAGGTCTTTGGAGACGAGAAGGTAAAAATCCTTTCATATCCCTCATTTCCAGATAGACCCCTTGAAGACTTCTTTGCCGACGAAGAGGATTATGTCATGTACGTGTTTTCAGAGTACATAAAGATCGTGGCCTATGCCATGAAGTACGCTGTTGGGCATTGACGATTGGAAACTGATGACTCGGGCATCAAAGACTTTCTTCAAATCTTTCAGTCTTCCATCGTCATTCTTCAATCCTCACCAGGCTCCTCCAGGTTGCCACTTTCGGCTACCTCTCCAACAAGTGCCTCGAATAGGATGATGAGATCTTCATTGGTCTTTCGCAGTCTTCTCGACACAGCCCGGGAGTTCGGCTTGATTCTATAATCCTGGCCAGGATTAAACACGGGGTGGTTGCCCTCAAGTTTCTTCACCTCCTGAAGGTTGGCAACCAATCGAGAGAGATCGGGCGTCCTTTGTGCCATCCGTAAGGCTTCTCTCTTGCGCTGATAAATGTTTCCGGTATTCTCCAGCATACCAATCAAGATGCTATTTTCAGACTCCATGAAATACTGGCTGAGGCTGCCAAAGGTTTCGCCGACAAATCCAACTGGTAATTCCTTGGTCACCAGGCCGTTGTGGTCCATATCGAGAAGGTCGCTGATAATATGGGAGACACCAGAGTCAGCCGAGGCGTTGGCCAGAAGAATCCGATTGTGATGTGGGGATAGGAATATCTCATCGCAGTGAACGCTTCGCAGATAGCGCTCGAATTTGGAATCAATCAATTCCACACACGTATCAATATCCTTGGAGATCGATTTAATCGTCATGGCAGTCATCACGATCCGCGAGTCCACCTCCTGGGGGCTGGCGTCGATGCCGCTGTCAGCCAGAAGCAGTACCTTGCCCACCTGCCTGACGTTGGCCCGATGGAGAACTGCCTCATCCACCTAGTGTCGTGTCCCAGGAATAAGTTCTATTACTGATACTGGAGCCGAAAGCCTTTTCCGAGCGACATTGAGCTTTTTCGGAGCCG
>JBFEUB010000101.1:0-12426 GCA_041547605.1 Desulfobacteria bacterium | reverse complement strand
GGGCCTAAGGCCCTCAAACAGTTTATGATTCTTAACGCTCCACTCAGCTGAAGTCCGGCTCCGAAAAAGCTCAATGTCGCTCGGAAAAGGCTTTCGGCTCCAGTATCAGTAATAGAACTTATTCCTGGGACACGACACTAGATTTCTGTTAGATTATTAAAGGAGAGTATTGTGAAACAACAAATCAATTTACTGGTCGAGCTACAAAGGAAAGATTTGGCAATAGATCGTTTAAGATGGCGAATGCGTGAAGGTCCTGAACGAATAGAAGGCCTTGAAAAAGAGCTGCGCAGACTTGAAGAGGATATACAGGCTGTCACGCTACGTGTCCAAGAGCTCCAGAAGGCCCAGCGCCAGTACGAAGCTGAGATAGAAGATGCCGCAGCCCACATTAAGAAGAGCCAAGGCAGACTCATGAGCATCAAGAACAATAAGGAATATCAAGCCCTACTCAAGGAAATTGAAAAAACCGAGAGGGGAAATGCAGAGAAAGAAGACAAGATCTTGGCTTGCTTAGAGGAATTGGAGAAGCTGAATGAAGAGATTGAAGCCAAGGAAAAGGACCTGTCTGCCATGCGGGACCACCTAAAAAGCGAAGAAATAACTCTAGAGAAAGAAGTTGCTCATATAGAGAAGGAACTCTCCGACATGGATAGATCCAAAGTAAAACTTGAACAAACCATAGACTCAAAGCTTCTTGCAAAATATGAGAAGATTAAAACGAAAAGTGGAGGGATAGCGGTTTCACTGGTCAACGATGCAACTTGTTCTGAATGTCACCTGAGTATCCCACCACAGATGTACAACGAGCTTCAAAGGCAAGACACCCTGAAATTCTGTCCCAATTGTCAACGCATTATTTATTGGAAAGAGACAGAAACTCCGACCTGACCTGCTTGTTTCCTTCCAAGTGGAAGCTCGCTGCGGTTAAACAGGCCCCCGATGTATTTTGGGGCCAATTCGACTGAGTCCTAATATTATATTTCAGTATTCCTTGCCCAGTGTAAATGTCCACGAAGATGTTCCTCTTTTTCAGGCATATTCCCGCGCAAATTTTCTTGCATGTTGTGTGTCATAGGCGTAAAATCCAATGCGTACAATTATTATGTGCTGACGGCCCGATAAAGATTTCCGTGTCTGTGTCAGAGCAGGCCAAACGATCGCTCGTATCTTTGGTTTTTCATAGACGCGGGAGGAAAGTCCGAGCTCCAAAGGGCAGGGTGCTCCGTAACCCGGAGTCGCGGCGACGCGAAGGAAAGTGCCACAGAAAAGATACCGCCCTGTGTGATTTGAGCTCTGCTCATGTTCGCGGGGCAAGGGTGAAAAGGTGTGGTAAGAGCGCACCAGTTCCTCGGGTGACTGGGGAAGCTAGGTAAACCCCACCCGGAGCAAGACCAAATAGGGGAGCGTTTGAGGGCGGCCCGTCCAAGCTTCCGGGTTGGTCGCAAGAGGTATTGGGTAACCAATACCCTTAGATGAATGATCGTTGTTCCGTGGAGGGTGACCGATACGGAAAACTGAACTCGGCTTATGGCCTGCTCTGACACAAAATCGGTCAATTCTTGCCTTAATTGAGCGAAAGTTTAGGATGCCCCAGATCCAAGGCGTCACAGGGTGAGGCTATAGTAAGCTATGCCGAACCCTTGACCGGCTCGCCCCCTGCAAACCCAGTCCTTCAGGGCAGGGTCGAGGGGAGCTATCCCAAAATGGCCGTCTTCCTTACCGGGATGCGAAGCACTGCCGCTAGGCAGAACCGCCGCCCTCGAGGGCGGAGAAGCTTCACAACGGAGGAGATGGGGTATCATGAGCTCTCCCGAAGGGTAACCAATGAAGAACAAAAACAAAAAACATATTTCACTAATGGAAGTGATACAAGATCTGTAACAAAGTCAAAAATGTCTTTTGATCTTAATATGATCCACTGTTTCTTTATTTTGTTTACGCTCAATTAAGGTCTCATTTTTGGGCTCATCCCTGACTGGTATGATGGGTCGGGAGGAGACTTATTAGGTCATGCAAGAAGCATTAGCTGTCAAAGAAGATGCCGCGTTTGCTGAGAGGGCTCGCGTGTTTTCCTCAGAGTTCTTGAAGTGTTGCATCTATATCTGTAAGACCGAGTCCAACCGGGAGACCTTCACCAAAAGTCTGTATGCCAAAATGGTCTCCAGCTCCAAACTCTTGGAAGATTTCTTGGATATCCAGGGCGCCAAAAACAACTCCAACTGGTACTATTATCGCGAGCTGGTGTCTAGTGTAAGAAACATTTCTGAAGCGAGTTACTCCCAGAAACACATCTCCAAGCGCCTACCCATATACGACCTTTCAGAGACTGAGGGATTTGAGGAGAGCGGATACATGACGCATAAGTTCCTTGTGAACGCCTTGAGAAGGATTTCCCGCAATGCGCTCAAGGAAGCCAAGCGTCTGGACATTGAGTTTCCTAAAGAGCGTTTCTTGTGGGACGATTTTCCAGGAATAGCCGCTCATAGCCCTCTTGAACCCGATATGCGCGACGAAAATCTGGAGGAAGAGAAGAAAAATATTGTCAAGATAACCACTGACTTTTTGAGGGTAGCCAAGGAATTTGAAATGTTGGGCTTTTATGAGCCATATAGCTTAAACCAAATCAAGGCCATCGTCCCTTTGAGCTTTAATGAACAGGAAGCACGACGATTTGAGATGGTGGTGCACAGCTTGCAGTCAAACTTTGACACCTATGTAACGAGAAATGCCCTCCGGTTCCCCGACGTCCAGCTCAAGAGGCTTCGTGGATATATCTCAATCGTCCTTCATCTCTTGGAGTTAACACGGCGGCTCCTGCATTACTACGAACGGCACCTTCTCGAGGTGGGCTATAAGAACATTTACAGAGCAGTCCGCCACAAATTGACCAGGGCTGTTAGTCCCAAAGAGATTCTTGATCGCATCGTCAACTACGGTCTGTATTACATCTGGTATTTCTTGGCACAGGGTCAGGGTCTCGTACAAGAGGTCTTAAATGTGAACATGGAGCAAGGTTCCATTTGTGTAAGTATACCACAGGAGCTTGGTTTTCACAGTCGGCCCTGTATGTTGGTAGCCAAGATTGTGCAGCACTACGGAGGACAGGTGGAACTGTGGGTGGACTCTGATCGATTCGATGCGAGTAGTGTTCTGGACATCCAGTGGGCAGGGGGCAAGATTCAGAAAGAGGGCATCAATGAGGTAATATTCAAGGGAGACATGCGCGCCTTAAGAGACATCCAGGTTCTGGCAGGCGTAAACTACGGTGAAGACTCCATGGGCAAAGGGATTCCCCTTCCCAAAGAACTCAGCTACTTGAAGCAATAAAGCAATAAGAGCGTTGCACCTCTTCCAGATGGACCAGCCCTTGCTATGTCAGACCAGATGGATACCACTTAGAAAACACAATCCCCCACTAAAGACCAGATAACCTTTACAGTGAGCCATGAGTGACGCAACAAAAAAGGTTGCCGCAGTTATTGTAGGAGCAGGGGAGGGGGTCCGAATGGCGACTCAAGCCAAGAAGCAATACATGATGCTGGGAGATCGTCCAGTGCTGGCCCATACGCTTTTTGCCTTTGAAAAATGCCGTGCGATTGAGGAGATATTCCTCGTCATTCCTGAGGGTGATGATCATTTCTGCAAAAAAGAGATCGTTGACCGGGTGAGACCAAACAAACCGATTCATCTGGTTTCAGGGGGAGCTACGAGACAGGAATCGGTCTTCAATGGACTAAAAGCCATTGACGCCAAGTTCAATCTTGTTGTCATCCATGATGGGGTCCGGCCGTTTGTAAAGATTGAACAGATCGCTGATTGTGTTAGGGTGGCTAAAAAATACGGCGGCTGCATCCTTGCCCTGACGGCAAGCGACACCGTGAAAACCGTGGACGAAGATGACCGGGTGATTGGAACCCTGAAGCGTGATATGATCAGGATGGCGCAAACGCCGCAGGCATTTGATTATGATCTTATATTAGGAGCCCACACGACTGCTCAAGAAAAAGCTTGTCTAGCGAACGATGACGCTGAATTGGTAGAGCAGCGCGGTGGCGTGGTGAAAGTCATTCCTGGGGACCCCTACAATATCAAGATCACCACACCGGAAGATCTTAAGCTGGCAGAAGCTCTGATAGCAAGAATATAGCTTTTCAGAAAAGCCCTTCACTCCTGTCTGCCGATCCTCAGGCTCCCAATGATCTGGCCGATATCCCTGATGTTATTTTCAACGAGATAAGAACCAAGGCCGTCCACAATCTCCTCGGTTGCCTGTGGATTGATAAAATTGGCCGTACCAACCTGGACGGCACGCGCTCCCACTATCAAAAACTCCAGGGCATCCATGGCGTCCATGATCCCCCCTATGCCAATCACGGGAACGTCCACCGCCTGAGCTGCCTCCCATACCATACGCAGGGCAACCGGTTTGATGGCAGGTCCCGAAAGCCCTCCTGTGACGTTGGCGAGTCTGGGGCGCCGTGTTGCCACATCCACGGCCATTCCTGTGATGGTGTTGATAAGGGAGACTGCATCGGCGCCTGCTTCCACGACACGCCGGGCGATGGCCTTAATATCGGAGACATTTGGCGAAAGTTTGACAATCAAGGGGAGAGTGCCCTTTTCCCTCACAGCTTTGACTACCTCAAAAGCCATCTCAGGGTCGGTTCCAAAGGCTATCCCTCCTGCCTTTACATTGGGGCAAGAGATATTCACCTCAATGCCGGCTATGCCTTCCACGCCCTGGATCCGTTCAGCCAACTCAGCATAAGCTTTAATCTCGGTCCCATAGATATTCAAGATGATGGGGGTATGTAGTTCTTTTAGCGATGGGAGTTTTTGCTGCACAAAGGCTTCCAGGCCTATATTTTCAAGGCCGATCGCGTTCAGCATCCCCCCGCAAGTCTCCGCTGTCCTGGGAGGAGGATTACCCGCACAGGGTTTGAGCGAAAGGCCCTTGACCACGATGGCTCCCAGTTTTTTCAGATCAACCAGCCGGGCAAACTCTTCTCCATATCCGAACGTGCCTGACGCGGTCATCACCGGGTTCTTCATGAGAATCCCAGCCACCTCAACGGCAAGGCTAGGTCGCTCGGTATTTGCACTCACGTCCGACATGCTCTGATCTTTGGGTTCGTTGGGGTGACAGGGTCGGAGTCCGTTTTCAGCGTTGTCCACGGACCATATTTTTAATGGACTTCACAATGGACGCTGTATCAAGCCCATACTTCGTGCGTAGGATCTTTTGTGAGCCGTGTTCCACAAAGGTATCAGAAATCCCAAGCCGTACGAATCGCTTGGTCGTGATCCCCGCGTCTGCAAGGCACTCGAGCACCGCGCTCCCAAACCCACCCTGCAGTACATTCTCCTCAACGGTCATCACATACGGAATCTCGGTGGCGAGCCGGGTGATCAACGCGTCATCCAGTGGCTTCAGAAAACGGCTGTTCACCACGGTCACTGAAATGCCTTGATCTTCGAGTTGTTTTGCAGCTTCAACAGCCACCACGACAGTGGCGCCAATAGTCAGGATGACCGCATCGATTCCTGTGCTCAGCACCTCTGCCTTTCCTATGGGCAGCATTTGCATCTCTTCCTCAATAGGGACCCCAACTCCCGAGCCTCTCGGATATCTAAAGGCAATGGGGCCAGGATGGTTCACGGCAGTATTCAACATGTGTCGCAATTCATTTTCGTCTTTGGGCGCCATGACCACCATGTTGGGTAAGCTGCGTAAGTAACTGAGATCAAAGAGGCCGTGATGCGTGGGACCATCCTCACCCACGATGCCTCCTCGGTCCATGGCAAACACAACCGGATGGCCTTCAAGGCATACATCGTGCAGGATTTGATCATAGGCCCTCTGCAAGAAGGTCGAATAGATGGCTACCACCGGCCGCAATCCCTCTGTGGCCAATCCGGCAGCAAAAGTCACGGCATGCTGTTCGGCAATACCCACGTCCACGAACCGTTCAGGAAAGGCCTCGGAAAAGGCTGACAGTCCGGTTCCTTCCGGCATAGCTGCTGTGACAGCGACGATCTTCTCGTTTTTACGGGCCAACTCTATCAAAGTTTTTCCGAACATTTCCGTATAGGTGGGTGGTTTTTCTTTTGCAGAGATGCCGTTGCCCGTTTCGATTTCAAACAACCCGACTCCGTGAAAATACGTCGGGTTCTGCTCTGCGGGAGGATAACCTTTGCCTTTTGTCGTTGTTACGTGAAACAGAACGGGCTTGCTTATCTCCCGGACATTTTGCAGCGTGTCGATCAGGTGGTCCAGGCGATGGCCTTTTATGGGCCCGAAGTAATTAAAATTGAATGCCTCAAACAGCATGCCCGGCGTCACAAACGCCTTGAATGACTCCTCGGTTCGTTTGGCCAAGTTGTAAACGTCATCTCCAAACCTTGGAAGGGATTTTAAGAAATCTTTGAGTTCTTCCCGCAGGGCCAAAAAATGTTTCGCCGAGAGTTTTCTGCTCAAAAACGAAGACAGCACCCCTACATTGCGAGCAATGGACATCTCATTATCATTCAAGATGACAATCAAGCCCTTTTGAAGATCGCCGGTTTGGTTCAACCCTTCATAAGCAAGGCCGCCGGTCATGGAACCGTCGCCGATCACGGCAATAATCTTACCATTGTCTTTTTTCAAACACCTTCCAAAGGCGATGCCCAGTCCCGCAGAAATAGACGTGCTGGCATGTCCCGTTGAAAAGGCATCATAAGGACTTTCACTCATGCGCGTGAAGCCGCTCAGACCGCCGTGTTGGCGAAGGCTATGAAATCGTTCTTTTCGCCCTGTTAAGAGTTTGTAGGCATAGGCCTGATGGCCGACATCCCATATGATCTTGTCGTTTGGTGGATCAAAAACGTAGAGCAGGGCTATGGTCAATTCGACCACTCCCAAGCTGGGTGCCAGATGTCCACCTGTTCGGGACACGGTTTCGATGATCACCTTTCGGATCTCTCTGGCCAGTTTTGGAAGGTCAGAGCGCTTCATGCGCTTGAGGTCTTGTGGAGAATTTATTTGATCTAAATATTTCATGGGCATTATTCTATGAGCCCTAACCACCTCAGATTGATTTTCTTCTGGCAGGCGATGCAGCTACTTTTCTCTTTCAACAATATACCGCGCTATGGCAGCAAGGGGCTCGCCTCTTATACCAAAGATTTTTAGCTCTTCCAAGGCACGATCGACCAATTCGCCAGCGCGTACTTTGGTCTGTTCCAACCCGATTAAAGACGGACCCGTGACCTTCTGGTGCGCCTGATCACTCCCGACTAGTTTGCCAAGCATCTCGGGTTTTCCTTCAACGTCAAGTATGTCATCAGCCATTTGAAAGGCAAGACCGATATGTCGACCATAACGGCCCAGGGCTGCGACCTCTTGGGAGCTCCCTCCACCAAGGAGTGCCCCAGTCTTCAAAGACGCTTCAATAAGCGCCCCAGTCTTATACTGGTGAAGCCGTTCAAGGTCTTCCAGAGCGATCTCTTTGCCCTCAGCACTGAGATCCATCATTTGGCCTTGCACCATGCCGGAGTGTCCTGCAGCGCAGGCAATCAGATACGCTACCTCCAGCCACTTCAACGCATCACGTCTCTGTTCGCGTCCGACAGTCGCCAGGATCTCAAAGGCAGCCGTTAGCAATGCGTCTCCGGCCAATATGGCAGTTGCTTCATCGAATGCCTTATGAGATGTTGGTTTGCCGCGGCGAAGGTCGTCATCGTCCATGGCCGGGAGATCGTCGTGGATCAGCGAATAGGTGTGAATAAGCTCTAGAGCGCACGCAGCCGGCATCACATCGGCCTCGGAGCCGCCTACGGCCTCAGAGGCTGCAATACATAAGATGGGGCGCAACCGTTTGCCCCCGGCTTCAAGAGAATAACGCATGGCTGCAACCAAGCGGGTAGGGTGGGGCTCCGTGCGGTCCCAAAGTTGGTCAAGGGCAGCATTGACAGTCTGCTGTTTCGCTTTTAGGTAAGCTTTAAGGTCAAACATGAAGGGCAATAGGAACGAGAAAAAAGGGTTCACAGCAATGTATTTTCACGCCGTGGGATCGTCATCACTGTTTTCGGGCGAAAACGGCTGCTCGTGAACGTTGCCTTCCCCGTCCTTGAGAAGAATGGAGACCTTTTTCTCTATCTCATCTAATTTGTTTGAGCAAAACTTTGACAGTTTGACACCTTCTTGAAACTTTTTCAAGGCCTCATCCAGGGTCAAGTCCCCACCTTCCAACTGCTGGATAATGGCTTCAAGGCGTTTCATTGCATTCTCAAATGTTTGTTTGGCCATTCTCTTGTTTCCTCTCAATGCGGCATACCATCGCACCCCTCGAAACAGTGACTTCCACCCGCTGTCCCAGATTTACCTGCCGAATATCTTTAATCAGAGCGTGTTCAGGCAAAAGGCGTGTCACGCTGTAGCCACGCTCCAAGATCGCCAACGGGCTAAGCCCGTTCAGCATAGCTACGCTGGTGTCAAGTCCACCTCCTTTTGATTGTAAATAAAATTGCATTGCAGAAGATAGGCTTTGGTTATAGTATTCAAGCTTTATATTAAGGTCTTGAATCATCAATTCAGGGCTGCATCGTGTGAGGCGAGCCCGGGCCAGATGCAGACGATCTCTCTTCTTCTCGAATTCCCTCCTAAATTCTCGCACCACTCTGTGAGATACATCGTCAAGGCGCAAACGATAGTCAATAATCTGCCTCCTCGGGTGGATAAGGCGTCCAGACACCTGGAGAGTCCGTTCTCTCAATAGCGTCAGCCTTTTTGACATCGCCGTTTTCAAGGCATCTAGTATCCTTCGCATGTCTCTAACAAGCTCCTGTTGCACCGGCACGATCAGCTCGGCTGCAGCAGAGGGTGTCGCGGCACGCAAATCTGCCGTGAAGTCAGCAATCGTATAGTCTGTTTCATGCCCCACAGCCGAAACCACAGGGATTTGAGAGGAAAAAATGGCGCGTGCAACCAACTCTGAGTTAAATGCCTGAAAATCTTCCAGGGAACCGCCCCCTCGGGCTACTATGATGACATCGGCATGATCCTGCTCATTGAGCAAATAGAGCGCCTCGGCAATTTCTTTGGCAGCGCCTTCTCCCTGAACCCTGACTGGCACAACCGCCACCGCAATGTTTGGATACCTGCGATTGATTACGTTCAATATGTCTCGAATGACGGCGCCGGTAGGTGAAGTTACAACCGCAATCCTCTGTGGTAAGAAGGGAAGGGCCCGCTTATGTTTTCCGTGGAATAGTCCTTCCGCAGCCAATTTGGCTTTGAGCTGTTCGTACGCCAACTGAAGAATACCGACCCCCTCGGGTTCTAGGTATTCTATGATAATCTGATAGATTCCTTTGGGTTCGTATACATTGATACGCCCCATAGCTCGAACGGAGAGGCCATCTTCGAGTTCGAAGTTCAGGGTGCGGTTTTGGGCCCGAAACATGACCGCGCTGATCTGGGCACCCGGATCCTTGAGCGTGAAATAGAAGTGTCCAGACACCGGGGCACGAAAATTGGAGACTTCACCCGTTAACCAGACGAATGGGTAACTGGATTCAAGAAGAGATTTGATCTTGCGGGTGAGCTCGCTGACCGTGTAGATCCGTCGTTCAGGCGGGCCGAGATCTCCATCCATGAAGCCTGCATAACATATGGTCACGTGACCCACAATTATTTTTTGTGTGGGGGAGGCGTAGGGGGGCCTATGCGGGAAGAGGGGTATTCAGGGGTCCAGAAACGGCCCCCAGAATAATGTCTGATAATATATATTATGTAAACTACCAGACCTGTCTCTGGGGCAACCAAGGACGAGCATGATCAGGCGTTCTTCAGGGGCCCTATCCTGCCAGCCACAGGAGACTTTCTCCGCCAAGATCATAAGACTCTCCCCAAAAAAACCACGAACACTTTTGCTATCCTCACACGTCGCTTTACATGACCAACAATCGGCTCAGGCGGCCTGTCTTTGCGCTTTTTTGCTATTCTAGCCTTGCTCGTCGGAGCGCGACCTTCTCTGCAGAAGTGCTCTAACAGCGGGGATGACATAGACATGCTCCAGATCCATCTGGCTGAGGCATTCTGATAAAGCGGCAATCCTTTGGGTCAGGTCTTGGGAGGCGTCCATAATATAAAAAGAGCGCCCTTTGATGCGACACAAGCCGCTTTGCGCTCTGAATTCGGGGTTCGAAAGGTTTTCATATCTTATTGAAATACCTAGCTGTTCTGCTAGTTCTTCGAGATGTTGATAGGTCTTTTGCGGTTCCATCTCTTTCTCGGCCAAAGATCAGATGTCTAAAAACGCTCCGTAATTCTTCGAGGGCGAAGCGCTTCTGGTGATTGTTTCAGGAAGTAGTGGTCCGTCATGCCGGCAATAAAATCGCGGACGATCTCTGCGGGTTTGCTGTTCAAACGATAGCTGCCTAACATATCGTGGAGGTATTCCTTAAATATGATGGAGTCCTCATTACCTTTTTCCAAATCTCTGATATAACGTTCAAACAAAAACTTAAAAATGTCTTTTATCTTCCCGGAATCTGGTTTGATTTGCGGATTGAGGTATATGTTATTTAGATTAAATTCTCTCAGCAGCTTGAGCGCTTCTGATACCTCCTGGCTGAAAGCAACCGCTGGTTTTTCGAAGCTGTTCTTGATGAGGTCGGTGACTAGGGTATATACAATGGTGCCATTTGTGTTTCCCAATCGTTCCACACACGATCTTGGAAGATCATCCCGATTGATGAGATTCAAGCGAATGGCATCTTCTATGTCGCGCCCAATATAACTGATCGTGTCTGCCATGCGCATCACACACCCCTCCAAGGTCATGGGTGTGAGTGGCAGGGAAGGGTCTGCCTGCTTACTAGCTAACTCTTGTTCAAAATTGTCGAATGTCTTGTGGGGCACTGGAGCGAGTTCAGGGGCGTGAATCTCGCCATCATGACATACGATTCCGTCCAGGGTTTGAAGGGTTAGATTCCATCCCCTACCCTTTCTCTCAATTTTTTCCAAGAATCTAGCGCTTTGAAGATTGTGTTGAAATGGTCCAATGCCGTGGGCTTCACAGAGCTCTGACAGATATGCTTCGCCATCGTGACCAAAGGGGCAGTGACCAATATCGTGACCTAGAGCAATCGCTTCAATCAGGTCTTCATTCAGGCCGAGAAAACGGCCAATGGTGCGAGAGATTTTTGAAGCTAATTGTACATGAAGCACCCGGTGGGTAATATGGTCATCATCTACCAGATAAAAGACCTGAGTTTTGTCAATGTAGCGTGTATAAGCCAAAGAATGAAGGATACGATCAGAGTCCACGGCGTAGTTCTGCCGGTGACCCGCATCGAGACGCTCCTCCGAAAAGCGGCGGATGGCATCTTTGCTGTGAGCAGCCACAGGAGAAAGAACCTGCACTTCTCGCGCGTTTAACGATTGTTTTATTCCCTGCAGATCGGTTAAATCAGATCTGTCCACTTTCAATCATTTCGTCCATGAGCTTGTAAAAGTCGATGCCGGCCTGTCTAAACCCCTCCTTGCCATATTTCATGTTTCCCTCTATAACCCAGTATCGACCATCAAAGAAGCAGATGTCTAGTCCCACATCATCCAGTTGGCAAAGCCGAGCTGTGTTCTGGGCAAAGGCAAGGCCTTCTTCTGGGATGTCATCAAAGCTGATGGTGGCACCCTGGGACACATTTGTGCGAAATTCACCGGGGCGAGCGATGCGCCAATACGCATGAATAATCTGCCCGCCAATTAGCACCACGCGAAGATCGCGATCAATCTCAAGATACTCCTGTATGTAAGCAGCACGGCTCAATTGGTTATAAGCGACGAGCTCAGCCTCACTGCGGATCAGGTATATGCCTCGGCCTAGCGCTGACCCCCGCGGGATTTTTGCCACAAAGGGGAATTGAAAGTGGTCCAGTATCTTTGATTTTTGAAAGTTCCCGTAAAACACCCGCGTTCTCGGGTGAGGAATCTCCAGGAGGTTGAAAAGGGCGGTCTGCTTAATCTTATCCATCGTATATTTGTACGTATGGTAGTTGGGAAAGGTCCGTTTTCCCATGGTGTCAAAGATGTCGGCATAAAAAGCGGTGGGATAGAGAATGACATCAGAGCGACGAATCAACGCAATTTGCCAATCCTCATAATCGGAAAGATTCGTCCGAACACCAAGGGTGACCACGTTCTCACAGTGTCGTAATCTCCTCTCCAGCGCCACTCTTGGTTCAGTCACCATAGCTTGCTGCAACATTTCCTTATAATCATTCTGGGGCTTGCATGATTAGACTGATTGTCAAAAATATGTTCCGTTTGCTCGCAAGTCGTTGATGATTGAAAATATTATTTGGCGAACGACATTGTGCAATTTTGGAGAAGATTTTTGAATGTGACTGGCGTTTAAAATTGCAAGCTGTCTGAGG
>JBFEUB010000100.1:0-12539 GCA_041547605.1 Desulfobacteria bacterium | reverse complement strand
GGGTAGCCTAAAGTATGAATGTCATTGCCCAAGCTGTCCGAAAAATAGTTGGTGTCCGTCAGTTGGATCACTTCCTTGATTCCGGTTTCAAAGACCTGTGGCATCTTCCCTTCAAAGATGCGCAGTTTCTTAGAAATCGCCTCTTGCAGGCTTCCTCGGGGGCCTTCCCCAAAGACCGTTACTTTTGCCAGGATATCGATGCCTGCTTCAAAGTTTGTCTTGGGGAGATTATCTTTGTTGACTCCCTTGTCTCCTGTGCGAACGCCGATGACCGTCCTATCGTCTGGGCCAAAAAGCACTTCTTTGCCAGCAAAACCTGGAAAGATATTTACTCCAAGACCTTCAGCAATGTCCCCAAGCCAGGAGACAAACTTGGACAGGCTGATAATATGGAAGCCCCTGTTGTGCATGTACTTAGGCACAACAGGAGCCCTGCAGTGGCGTGTACTGGTCAAGAAATAGAATTCATCTTGACGAACGTCTGCTTCTATGGGGCAGCCTGCTTCTCTGTAATCCGGTATAAGCTCCTTGAGGGCAATCGGGTTCAGAACCGCGCCGCTCACTGCATGAGAGCCTATGTCGGCCCCCTTTTCGATGAGGGCCACCTCAAGGTCCATGTTCTGGCTTTTAGCCAGTTGCATCAGGTGGATTGCACCAGCGAGGCTTGCAGGGCCGGCCCCAACAAATAGAACATCAAATTCTATCTGCTCTCTGACATTATCCATTGTCTGCACACCCGAGTTCACATTTGAGAAGCCTTACGAGTTACCTGCGTTGCAGATCGATTGACGGCGATCGATCGATACCATGCATGTCATTAATAAGACCTGTTGGCCCGCCCTCGTGTCGTGTCCCAGGAGTTTGTTTCAAAAAAATAGAATTGCCCAAAAGCCATTTTTCCTGCTTCGTGAGCATTTTCGTGACGTCAACTTCGCTCCGGCTCGCTCCCCGGACACGCAGTGCTGCGGCAGGGCAGGAGCCCCGTCCTTTAGGGCGGGGAGGTTTCACCGTGTCATTGCTGCGACTTTCACATTTTGACCGAGTGAGCGTGTGGCTGACAGGCACCCCGAGTGGCCGAAGCAAGACCCTGTCGTTTAAGATCAGAATTTGCCATTACCACAATGAGAGTGCTTTTGGAACCCTATTCTCGCGTTATCTGGTTTGGTGGCGTCCATACGAAAAATGTTTGACAATCCTTAAAAAAGATTATAATTTGTCACCGGAAAGCGGGCATAGCTCAGTTGGTAGAGTACAAGCTTCCCAAGCTTGGTGTCGCGGGTTCGAGCCCCGTTGCCCGCTCCATGTTTTGTCCCGCCTTTGGCGGGATTCGCCCTTTTCCCTTTTTGAGGCGATGCTTAACTGGTTTAGGGGACCGGACGTCTGCTTCGATCAGTGGATTTTTGTGAGAATTTTAGCCTCTGGTTTTCTCTCAGGAAGTTCAACAGGAAAATTGTTGAGGTTGACCGTGGCGGGGAAACGGGCATAAGCCCGTTTTTTTGTTATAATGGATTCGAAATGATCAATGAGTGGACCCAGAGATTTATAGCCGATGTGGAGAAGCTGGCAGAACCATTGCTGCGCTTTGAGGGGATGAGGCTGATCGACGTAGAATATCGCAGAGAACCCCAAGGGTTGGTGTTGCGCGTTTTCGTCGACAAGCAGGGGGGTGTTACGTTAGACGATTGCGCCATCATCAGCAATCAGTTGGGTGATATCTTGGATGCGAAAATGGACCATGACGAGCCGTATCACCTCGAGGTCTCCTCTCCAGGGCTTGACCGGCCGTTAACCAAGCCAAAACATTTTGTCTACTTTGAAGGCAGAGCGGCCATGATCAAGACGAACCGCCTCGTTGAAGGGAAAAGGCATTTCAAGGGGGTGCTCGCGGGGTTTTCATGAGGCATGGTCAAGCTTCTGGTTGATGAAAAAACAGTCGCTATTCCGTATGAAACGATCACGAAGGCACATTTAGACTGGACGACTTAATGAATTGAACGGCAACAGCGAACGCATTCCCTGTCCCGATTTATCGGGACTGCGGGAAGCTTCAAGATTGATAATTGACGATTGAAGGGGAATGAGAAATCGATTTTCAATAATGACTCGACAATCAACACTTGAAACGCGAGGGTGTCGAAGATGATAATGTCTGACATAAGAAGAGTCATCGAACAGGTCAGTCGTGACCGGGGTATTGACAAGGAGGTCCTCGTCAAGACACTTGAAGAAGCGCTTGGGTCCGCTGCCAGGAAGAAATTTGGAACCAAAGTAGATATCGAGGTCCGCTATGACGAAGAACGTGGGGAAATTGAGGTTTTCCAGTTCAAGGATGTGGTTGAGAAGGTTACCGAACCAGACCTGGAAATAGATTTGGAAGAGGGGCGTAAGCTTGACGCAGGGTGTGAAGTGGGAGATAGCATAGGAACCAAGATGGACACAAAAACCTTTGGTAGAATTGCTGCACAGTCGGCAAAACAGGTTATTATCCAGAAGATGAAGGATGCCGAACGGATTGTCATCTACGAAAGTTTCATTAACAGAAAAGGGGAGATCATTAACGGGATCGTTCAACGGATAGACAAACGGGACATTATCGTCAACCTGGGTCGGACCGAGGCGATACTTCCCGTGCGTGAGCAGATCCCTAAGGAGACCTATCGTCGTGGGGACAGGATTCGGGCCTACATATTGGATGTATTGCATGAGTCCCGAGGTCCGCAGGTCATACTGTCTCGAAGTCATCCGAGTTTCCTGGTAGCCCTGTTTAACACCGAGGTGCCAGAGATTAGCGAGGACATTGTTAAAATTGTGGCTGCTGCCCGTGAACCCGGCAGTCGTGCAAAGATTGCCGTGACCTCCAATGATTCTGATATTGATCCTGTGGGTGCGTGTGTTGGAATGAAAGGAACACGCGTTTAAAGTGTGGTCCACGAATTGAAAGGAGAAAAAATCGATATCATTCCTTGGCGCAATGACCCGGCAAAGTTCGTTTGCAATGCCCTGGCACCAGCCGAGATCTCCCGGGTTGTTATTGACGAAGCCAACCGGTCCATGGAGGTTATCGTACCGGATGAATACTTGTCAGTGGCCATCGGGAAACGAGGGCAAAACGTACGCCTTGCCTCCAAGCTGACGGGCTGGAGCATTGATGTGCGGAGTGAAACCACGTACAGCGAGGCTATGAGGAGCGGCTATGATTCCCTGATGGGCCTTCCAGGGGTAGGGGCCAGCACAGCCGATGCCCTTTACGAGCAAGGTTTCTATTCAATTGAAGAGCTTGCCAACGCCACTGTTGAGGAACTGATTCAGATTAAAGGGATCAGCGACAAGAAGGCAGAAGCCCTTTTGGAGTTGGCCAAACAAGCTGTCACGGAACTGGATAAAGAGGACGATACGGAAGGAGAAACAGATACGCCCGAAGAAACAGCCGTTCAGGATAAACCTGAGGGCGCTCCGGACAATGCTGGTGACACGACTGAACCACTGGAGACAACATAGTACACGATGCTCGCCATGGGTACAGCGACAGGAAGGAGACGCGGGTGTAAGATTACCTAGATACCAAAGCAGGGGGAAATGAATGGCAAAAATCCGAATATATGAACTTGCCAAACAGCTTAACATGACCAACAAAATGCTTCTGGAAAAGCTAAAAGAGATGGATATGGATGTGAAGAGCCACATGAGTGCCATAGAAGAAGACAGCATCGCTGCCATCAAAGAAGCCATTTTCGGAAGGCAATCAGAAATAGTAACTGAGAAGCGAATAAAAAGCACGGTTATCAGAAGACGCAGAGAAGTGATCAAGAAGAAGCCGTTGGCAGAAGTGGTCGCCCCTGAAGCTGAGGTAGAAGCTGAAGTCAGTCTCGAGCTCAAAGAAGAGGAACCGCTTGAAGGCAAACCAGAGCAGGCTGCTCCCTCTGTTTCTGAAAAACTTCCTAAGGAAAAGGTATCTGAGGCTATTAAAGCTGAAAAGCCAGAGGCAGAGACCGAGGTGGAGATAGCCGAGGGAGCCCCTAAACCTGAAAAGGCAAAAGCCAAGGCGGAAAAGGCAAGGGTCGAGAAAAAAGCGAAGGTAAAAAAGAAACCAAAGACAAAAAAGGAGCGCCCAGCTAAAATTATCAAGATGCCAGAAGTGAAACCTCCTTTAGATGTTATCCCTCCAGAGGAACCAGCTGAACCGCTCGGAGAAGAGGTAAAACCTGCTGCACACCTAAGGCTTGTTTCCAAAGAGGAAGAGCCGGCGGTATCCCCTCGGGGCAAGGGTAAGAAAAAGGACAAAAAGAAGCCCCTTGAACCGCAGGAAGATAAACGCTTCTTCAAGAAAAAGATTACCTTTCGAAAGAAGGAGGTCCTGGACAAATCAGACCTGTATGACGCGAAAGCGCTTAGAACGCGCAAGACCCGAAGACATCAAAAGGGGAAGGTGGCCATCAAGGGTGACAAACCGTTGATTACTACCCCCAAGGCTATAAAACGTCGTGTCAAGATTGACGAAGCCATTGTGGTGGCAGATTTGGCCAAGCGGATGGGCGTGAAGGCAAACGACGTCATCAAGGAATTAATCGCGCTCGGGGTTATGGTAACTCTGAATCAAGCCATCGATTTTGAAACTGCTGCCTTGATTGCAAACGAGTTCGAATACGAAGCCGAAAAGGTGTCATTTGAAGAAGACACACTGATTCGCCCGGAAAAGGATGACCCCGAGAAACTGAAGCCGAGACCGCCAGTGGTGACCATTATGGGGCATGTGGACCACGGCAAGACATCCCTGTTAGATGTGATTCGGGAAACCAACATCATCGATGGAGAAGCTGGTGGCATCACCCAGCATATCGGGGCCTACAATGTGACTGTCAAGAATGGGCAAGTCGTGTTCCTTGATACGCCTGGCCATGAGGCATTCACGGCCATGCGTGCCCGGGGAGCGGAAATAACCGATCTTGTGGTTTTGGTCGTCGCCGCTGACGATGGTGTGATGCCCCAGACTGTTGAAGCTATCAACCATGCTAGGGCCGCAGGTGTGCCTATCATGGTGGCCGTAAATAAGATTGATAAGCCAGAGGCGGATCCGGAACGGGTGAAACGCCAATTGGCAGAATACGGCCTCACGCCCGAGCAATGGGGTGGCGATGCCGTCTTCGTGAATGTGTCGGCCAAGCAAGGGACAGGGATTGAGGAACTTCTGGAGATGATCCTCCTGCAAGCTGAGGTCCTGGAATTGAAGGCGAATCCCGAGAAACTTGCGGCAGGACATGTCATTGAGGCCAAACTTGATCCAGGCAGGGGGTCGGTGGCTACGGTGCTGGTTCAAGAGGGAATCCTTCATGCAGGTGATGCGGTCATATGTGGGCACTATCATGGAAAAATTCGAGCCATGACGGACGATCGGGGCACCCGCCTTGATAGCGCTGGGCCGTCCATGCCGGTCGAAATCCAGGGCCTGTCCGGGGTTCCAATGGCTGGTGACGACTTTATGGCCGTAGCAGACGAGAAGGTGGCAAAGCAGGTAAGCTTCCATCGCGCTCAGAAGCGGCGGGTAAGTCAGTTGGCACAGAGTAGCAAGTTGACCTTAGAAAAATACTATGAACGGATGAAAGGTGTTCCTATCAAGGAGCTGAATCTGATCATCCGAGCAGACGTACAGGGGTCTGTCGAAGCCTTAATAGAGGCCTTGCATAAGATTGCATCAACTGAAGTACAAGTCAATGTTGTCCACTCTGCCACTGGGGCCATTGCTGAGTCAGATATTATGCTGGCTACTGTCTCCAACGCCATTGTCGTTGGTTTCAATGTGCGGCCCAATCCCAAGGTACGTGATCTATCAACCGAACATAATGTAGATATCCGGTTCTACGACGTGATTTACAATGTCGTGAGTGATATCAAGGGGGCCATGGCAGGGCTCATGGAGCCAACATACAAAGAGCATTCTGTGGGACAAGCGGAAGTCAGGCAGACATTTAACATCCCGAGGGTCGGAACCATTGCAGGTTGCTATGTGACAGAGGGAAAAATCGAACGTGGACAGACTATGCGACTCCTCCGGGAGGGAGTCGTGGTCTATGATGGAAAGATAGGGTCCTTGCGCCGTTTTAAAGATGACGTCAAAGAGGTGCAAAGCGGGTACGAATGCGGGATTGGGATCGAAAACTACAATGATATAAAGGTCCATGATGTCATCGAATGTTACGAAGTAGAAGAAGTCAAACCAGTCATTGAGTAGTAATTGGTCACTAGTCATCGGTCATGCGTGATTCGTTTCTAACTACTATCTGGTCACTTCCGTTTACCGACTAATGACCAATGACTGTTGGCAGATGAACTAATATGGTTGTCGGAATTGGCACAATCGTTTTGAGGCTTCCCGGAAACACCTCATTAAAAGGCAAACGCAAGGTTGTAAAGGGTGTGATTACGCGCCTTCAAAACACCTTTAATGCATCAGTGGCAGAGGTTGGCGCCAATGACACTCACCAGCGTGCAGAAATAGGCCTAGCGTTTGTAGGGAATGATCGCCGATGGATCAATTCAAAGCTGGACAAGGCGCTAAACTTTGTTGAATCTATGGAAGTGGCTGAAATCATTGATTCAGAAATGGAGATCATCAACCTATGATGCGCTTTAAACGAGCTGAGAGAGTGGGAGGCCAAATTCAAAAAGAGCTGTGCGATCTCCTGCTGAAAGAGATTCGGGATCCGCGTCTCGCGTCTGTAACTATTATGCATGTCAAGATAACCGATGATCTACGCCTGGCTCGGATCTATTTCAGCGTTGCGGAGGGAGAAGAAAGCAAGTTGGGAGCGCTGGCTGGCTTCAAAAGCGCTTCTGGGTATATGAGGCGGAAGCTTAGTCATCGCCTCGGACTCAGACACATGCCAGAGCTCGAATTTCTCTATGACGAATCTTTTGAAAGGGCGACCAAGGTGAACCGGGTCTTGAAAGAAGTTATTGACCGAACTTAGAGGGTTAACCACGACCCCTGCACTCCATTACTCCATGTGGATAGTAGCGATGCGTTGCCAGTGATTTCTGTGTGCTTTCATTAAGCTGTAGAATTTCTGAGGTATAATGCCCGATGAACGGGATCATCGTTCTAGACAAACCACTAGACATGACATCTGCCCAGGTGGTTGCACAAGTCAAGAGGATTACGAAAGCCAAGAAGGTAGGCCACACCGGTACGCTCGACCCGTTTGCTACTGGTGTGCTTGTCTGTTGTGTGAACAAGGCCACACGTCTTGCTCGGTTTCTTATGTATGGGCAAAAGCGATACATGGGCACCATGAGGCTTGGAATTCGCACGGATACCCAGGATCTCACAGGCCGGGTGGTTTCAACCAAGCCCGAGCTGACGGTGACAGATCGGGAGGTGCATAGCGTCTTCCGTGCGTTCTTGGACGTGGAATACCAGAATCCTCCAGTGTATTCTGCCCTCAAACACCAAGGGGTGCCACTTTATAGGCTAGCTCGCGGCGGCACTGTGGTACAAAAACCCCCTAGGCGAATACACATATATGGACTTAGAGTGCTTGATATCAGCTTACCGGATGTCCGTTTTGAAGTATGTTGCAGTGCTGGCACCTATGTTCGTACAATATGCTCTGATATCGGAGATGCCCTTGAATGTGGCGCGCATTTAACGGAGTTGTGTCGCACTGAAAACAGTGGCTTCAGTTTGGACGAGGCGATATCTTTATCTGCCTTGGAGAGGCTTGTTGCGAAAGGGGAAATCTCAAGCTGCGTCATACCCATGAGCATTGCCCTCAGGGGGATGCCGTGCGTTTCAGCCAATGAGGAACTTGTACAGAAGATACAGCATGGCCATGGCGTGACCCGGGAGGAAGTTGCAGCAGAAGTGCAGGAGAATGGCCCGTGGATCAAGGTGACCGATAGCCAGGGGAACCTGGTTGCCGTCATGGGTTCAGCTACGAGAAATGGCGTGTATCCGTATGCTTGTGTATTTCCTAGTTGTGAATCGAAAATCGTGAATCATGAACAGTAAATCGGAAAAGGGAAGACGAACAACCACTAACGAATAACGGAAACGGGAGGTCTCAAAAGTGGCTCTAGCAGTAGAGGAAAAAAAGGCGTTGATTGATCAGTTCAAACTCCACGAAACAGATACAGGATCACCAGAGATCCAGATCGCCCTTCTGACTCAGCGTATCAGCCATCTGAACGAGCATTTCAAAACTCACCGAAAAGATCATCATTCCAGAAGGGGTTTGTTAAAACTGGTCGGTCAGCGGAGAAGGTTGTTGAACTACTTGAAGAGTAAAGACATTAAGCGCTATAGGGCGGTTATCAAGGCCCTCGGTCTTAGAAAGTAGTCTTGTGAAAAAGAGTGTGAAGGTAGATCTATTTTCATGGGTAGATCGTACGAAGGATAGGTCTAACATATAGAATAAGCAAGTTTGGAGAGAATAGAAATGGAAGTATATTTTAAAGGAGACGTGGGTGGCCGCACTCTGAGCATTGAAACAGGAAGAATGGCTCGGCAGGCCGATGGATCCGTGGTGGTGCGATATGGAGAGACCATAGTTTTGGTGACAGCCGTTTCCACGGATGAAGTTCGGGAAGGGATCGATTTTGTCCCCTTGACTGTGGAATACCAGGAAAAGGGATACGCGGCCGGGAGAATACCGGGCAATTACTTTCGTAGAGAGATCGGACGACCAAGTGAAAAGGAAACGCTCACTGCACGGATCATAGACCGGCCCATTAGACCTCTTTTTCCGAAAGACTACAGGCATGAGACACAGGTCATCGCAACCGTGCTATCCGTTGACAATGAAAATGATCCTGACATCCTGGCTGTTACGGGTGCATCAGCAGCCTTGGACATGTCTGACATCCCCTTTGCCGGGCCGATTGCCTGCGTGCGTGTCGGCCGCATAAATGGTGATTTCAGGGTTAATCCCACGCGTGAAGCACTGGGTGAGAGCGATATCAATCTGATCGTTGCGGGGAGCAAAGACGCCGTGGTCATGGTGGAAGGAGGAGGCCTCTTTGTCAGGGAGGATGATATGCTGGAGGCCATATTCTTTGGTCATAGAGCTTTACAGCCCATTATTGACCTACAGGTCAAACTCAAGGAGGCTGTGGGACTCCCGAAGCGCCCCACTCCACTTGTTGAAGTAGACGAGGCCCTCGCCAAAGACGTGGAAGCCTTAGCTGCTGAGCGGATTAAAGAAACCATCCAGATTGCTGATAAACTTGAACGCCGTGACGCGATGAAGGGCCTAAAAGCCGATGTGGTAGCGACCCTCGGAGATCGCTATGTTGATCACGAGAAGCAGGTCCATGAAGCGCTTCACGCCCTTGAGCGTGGCATCATGCGCGATCTTGCTATCACAGAAGGCCGTCGAATAGATGGCCGTCAGTTCGATGAGGTTCGCCCAATCACATGTGAGGTGGGAGTGCTACCACGAACGCATGGATCAGCGCTTTTCAGGCGTGGTGAAACCCAGGCTCTTGCGGTTGTGACTCTTGGTTCCATGGGCGATGAGCAACGGATCGAGACCTTAGACGGGAACATTTTCATGCCCTTTATGCTTCATTACAACTTTCCCCCCTTCTCTGTTGGAGAAGCAAGACGATTGGGAAGCCCGGGTCGGCGAGAAATCGGACACGGTGGGCTTTCGACCCGTGCCGTGGAAAAAATCTTACCTGACCGGGATACTTTCGACTACACGATCCGTATTGTATCTGAGATCTTGGAATCAAACGGCTCTTCTTCCATGGCGACCGTGTGTGCCAGTAGCCTTGCTTTGATGGATGCCGGTGTTCCCGTTAAGGCCCATGTGGCAGGGATTGCCATGGGCCTCGTCAAGGAAGGGGATAACGTGCTGATACTGTCTGACATCCTGGGGGATGAAGACCACATGGGAGACATGGACTTCAAGGTGGCTGGCACACGCGATGGGATTACAGCCTTACAGATGGATATCAAGATTGAAGGCCTGTCTCAGCCAATCATGAAAAAGGCACTCGAGCAGGCACGAAAAGGCCGACTTTTCATCCTGGACAAGATGGCACAGACTATGAACGAGGCGAGGGCGGAAATTTCACCCTATGCGCCTAAGATACTGTCCATACAGATTAATCCAGACAAGATACGAGATATCATTGGCCCGGGTGGCAAGGTGATCCGGGCCATACAGGCAGAAACCGACACCAGGATCGATGTGGAGGATTCTGGTCTCGTTAAGATCGTTGCGGTTAATAGCGAATCGGGTGAAAAGGCCCTGAAGACGATTCAGGATATTGTTCAGGAGCCCGAGGTTGGGGCCATCTATGAAGGGACCGTGCGCAAGATCATGGACTTTGGAGCATTTGTGGAGATCTTTCCGGGAACTGACGGACTGGTACATATTTCCCAACTTGATTCTAAGCGCGTCCATAAGGTCACTGATGTTTTGAAGGAGGGCGACAAAGTCATGGTCAAGGTTCTTGAAGTGGATCGGGACGGCAGGATTCGTCTCAGCCGAAGGGCCGCTGTGGAGGATCAAAAGCATGCTCCACGACACTGACAAGACGGTTCTGGACAATGGCATTAGAATCGTGACCAAGCAGATGCATCAGGTCCGGTCGGTGGCTATGGGTGTGTGGGTCAATGTAGGGGCCCGCGATGAAAAGGCTGAAGAGGGAGGACTTTCCCACTTCCTTGAGCATATGATCTTCAAGGGGACAGAAAGGCGAACGGCCCTTGAAATTGCCAAAGAGTTTGACGCCATCGGCGGCCAGTGTAATGCCTTCACCAGCAAAGAGAACACCTGTTACTATGCGAAGGTCATGGACAACCATGTGGACGTCATGGTCGATCTTTTATCTGACATTTTTTTGAACTCTGTCTTTCATCCTGCGGAGGTAGAGCGAGAACGCCAGGTGATTCTCCAAGAAATAAGAATGTTGGAGGACACACCGGATGAGCACATCCATGTCTTGTTGGCCCAGGCGGTTTGGGGAAACCATTCCCTGGGTCGTTCGATCCTTGGAACCCATGATACGGTCAGAAGGTTTGATTCCAATACGATAAAGAGATGCTTCAACCGAGCGTACCAGCCTGAGCGGATCGTCATTGCGGCGGCCGGAAACATGCAGCATGGATCCTTTGTGGCGTCAATAGCTCGGGCCTTTGAAGTCGTTCGGAAGGGGGACGGTTTTCCGGAACGCACCAAGCCAAGCATGGATTGGGTGACGACCGCTCATCCCAAGAATCTGGAGCAGGTCCATATTTGTCTTGGAACCGAGGGTGTCCGAACAACAGACCCACGGCGTCATGCGTGTGCCCTCCTAAATGTCGTCATGGGGGGCAACATGAGTTCCCGGCTATTTCAGGAAATCCGGGAGCGCCGTGGCCTCGCCTATGCGATTTACTCCTTTGGCTGGTCATATTCTGACAGCGGCCTCCTAGGCGTATACGTGGGCGTGGACAAAACCAACACGCAAGAGGTTCTGCATCTCATCATACGGGAAATGAGTCGGCTCAAGGAAGAACCGATTGATAGTTCTGAACTTAGAAATGCCAAGGAACACTTGAAAGGCGGACTGTATCTTGCGGCTGAGAGTACGGATAACCAAATGACGCGTCTAGCGCATAACGAGATCAATTTTGGCCGTTATGTCCCTTTACAAGAGCTGGTGGATGAGATCGAAAAGGTCACGGCCGAAGACATATTGACACTGGCGCAGGAGACGTTCCAGGACAAGGCTATCTCTCTATCCCTCCTCGGCCCGGTCGATGGAAAGGCGTCCTACGAGGACATCTTGACCCTATAACTGCCACGGAGGTGACCGATACTGGATGCCGGACGCCCGATGCCAGACAGATTGGAACCGGTCCAGATAAAAGAGGTCTGATATCAGGTACCCGGCATCCGCATGCCAATCAGTGACCGATGACTAATGACAGATGACCAGTAACTAATGGCTCCCCCAACAATCAAGATCCGTCGTGTTAACCCGGAACGTGATTCAGATATACCCCTGCCTTGTTACATGACCCCACAATCGTCTGGAATGGATCTCTGTGCGGCCATCAAAGAAGCCCAGGTGCTCCCCACAGGTTCCATCACCGTGATTCCTACAGGAGTGGCTGTAGCTCTCCCCACAGGTCTAGAGGCACAAATTCGCCCTAGAAGTGGTCTTGCCTTTAAACACGGTATAGGGATCATCAATTCTCCCGGAACCATCGATGCTGACTACAGAGGGGAGATAAAGGTCGCACTGATTAATCTCGGGAAAAGGCCTTATTCCATCCGCCGAGGTGACAGAATTGCCCAAATGGTCATTCAGAAGGTCTGTCAAGCCCAACTAGAGCTTGTAGATACGCTTGAGGAAACAGAACGGAATGAGGGGGGCTTCGGACATACGGGGATTTAGCGTCTGTGTGCTATCCAGCGGGAGCAAGGGAAACGCCATCTACATTTCTGATGGAAAATCCTCTATTCTGGTAGACGCAGGGCTGTCCGCGGTCGAAATTGAACGTCGCCTGCGCTCCAGAGGGCTTGATCCAAAATACTTGGATGCGATTG
>JBFEUB010000099.1:0-12714 GCA_041547605.1 Desulfobacteria bacterium | reverse complement strand
GTGCAATTTTAGGATTTTTGAATTCTCCTGGCTAAATCGCGCACGCAGTGGTTCTGTTCAAGCCGTCAGGCGCAACCGGAGCGCAACAACTCGGGCGGAGCCCTCAGACAGCTTGCAATTTAAAACGCCAGTCACATTCAAAAATCTTCCCCAAAATTGCACAATGTCGTTCGCCAAATAATATTTTCAATCATCAACGACTTGCGAGCAAACGGAACATATTTTTGACAATCAGTCTAGAAGACGCGTGCCGGTTGATTCGGTTTCTTGTTCTGATCTTTATGGGACCCGAGGGTGGTTCCCAGAGGGGCATTGCAGAGTATTTGCGATGATTTGTGGCGAAACGAACCTTGGAAGGCTCAATATGATCAAACCGGGCGAGAGCGAAGGTTTCTTTGTAGAACCCATCCGAACATATTTGAAACGCAGTATCAAAGACCCATGAATGGACCCCTGGCAATAAGGCTAAGTCGGCGAGGATCTGAGGATCAGGTGGCCGGTCCCTTACAAGAATTTTAAGAAAATGCTCAGGAATGGTACCTCATCCATCATCCCTTGAAAGAAAATCACCTTCCCCATCTCATTTTGACGTCTGCGTTATCGGTCACGTCACAAAAGACATCATAAGCGTCGGACAGACAACAACGGCAACCACCCCGGGCGGTACGGCATATTACACGTCCGTGGGCTTGACCAAAGTTGGCCTGCGGGTGGCTGTTGTAACCAAAGTAGCAAAAGAGGATGAAGACCTTCTGCTCGGCAATCTGAAAGGCGAAAAAATTGCTCTTTTTTGTAAAGAAAGTAGGCGTTCATCGGTCTTTGAGAACGCCTACAGTACTGACAATCTGGACACCAGGCTCCAGCGGATCAGGTCGATTGGCACGCCGTTTTCACCAGAGGATGTGGAGGCAATTCCAGCCAAGGCGTTTCATGTTGGCCCTTTGACCAGCCAGGATATTTCCATAGATCTTCTCAAAAAGCTGGCTAAGAGACCAGGCATCGTCTCACTGGATGCTCAAGGAATGCTAAGATCCCCACATGTTGGGGAGGTCAGGGAGGAAGATTGGCTGGATAAGGAAGCAGGCCTTGCCTACGTGGACATTCTAAAGACAGACGAAAAAGAGGCATTGATCCTTTCAGGACAGAAGGTCTCGAACAAAGCAGCAGCGGTACTCGCCTCCCTTGGCCCAAAGGAAGTCATTGTCACCATGGGTAGCCGGGGATCGCTTATCTATGCCGAAAAAACCTTGCACAGTGTTCCGTGCTTTTTTCCGAAAAAAGTAGGCTATCCAACAGGGTGCGGCGATACCTATATGGCGGGATATCTCTATCAGAAACTGAAAGGGGTCCCCCCGGACTTGGCAGGAAGGTTTGCAGCTGCTATGGCCACTTTGAAGATGGAAGGCCCTGGTCCCTTCCGTGGGACTGAAGCAGACGTTCGTGCCCTGCTATCCAACATATGAAACGACCTCATATCCCTGATCCTCAAGAGCCTTGATAATTGGCTCTGCGGGGCACTGTTTCAGGCGAAAGTAATGGATTTTTTTATCGGTTATATGGCCGGCAATCCCCACACTAATTACCTCGCCCCCTTTACGGTGAATGATGCGGGAAACCTTTTCAAATCCGTCCGGCGCTTCACCCACATTCACATCGAGACGAGTGCCATTGGTGAGAATCCCCATGATATTGATAAAGGCGTTCAGGAGATCCGTGACCGTCATCACGCCCACGACTTTATTATCGTCGTCTACAACAGGCATACCGCCAATCTTCTTCTCATAGATAACCCTGGCAGCTACTTCCAAATCGTCATCAGGATGCAGGGTTATGGGGTCCTTTATCATGAGGTCTGATACGGACAGTCCAGTGACCATGGCAGGAAGAAGACCCTGCTTCATGTCCGACAAGGTGACCCACCCAAGTAGCTTCTTGGATCGGTCCACCACAGGAAGGTGCCGGATGGCATTGTCTTGCATCAGGTGAATCGCTTCCTGGACTGAAGTGCGATCTGAAATGGTGAAGGGATCTTTGATCATTAAAGACGCGACCTGCATGACGCTTCTCCTTCATCCAAAGGCTTTCTACTGGCTAAATACTATAAAAGCTGAAGTTCGTCAAGGATCACAGACAAAATTGTAGGTAGGGTCAGGCCCCTTTTGGTTGGTACAGGCACAGGGGCTCTTCGGCAAGATAGTCGCCTGTCGCCTCATAGGCCCGGGCACGGCATCCGCCGCAGACCTTTCGATACTCACATCTGCCGCATTTGCCTTTGAGGTTTTTGTAGTTTCTAAGGGTTTTGAATATTTCTGACTCTCTCCAGATAACCCCGAAGGGCGCCTTCGTTACATTGCCGCATTTGAGGTCCAGAAAACCACACGGCTGAACAGTGCCTGTGTGGGAAATGAAGCAAAACCCGGTTCCTCCCAGACAACCCCGGGTCACGGCATCCAATCCGTGGGTCTTGAAGGTGACGCTCTTTCCTTCCTCGCGCGCCCGCTCCCTCAGGATCCTATAATAGTGGGGAGCACAGGTAGCCTTCAGTTGTAGCGGGACTTTGTCTCTCTGGTTATAGAACCAGTTCAGGGTCTGTTCGTACTGCTCAGATGAGATTTCCTGATCAACAATATATTTTCCTCGTCCTGTTGGAACCAGCAGAAAGATGTGGTGAGCCACAGCCCCCAGCTTCACGGCAAGCTCTTGGATCTTTGCAATCTGCTCAAGGTTCTGCTGCGTGATCGTTGTATTAATCTGAAATGCGACCCCTGCCTGCTTGGCCATTTCAATGCCACGGATAGCGCCGTCAAAAGCACCATCCACCTGCCGGAACCGGTCGTGGCTTTTCCTCGTGGCACCATCCAGGCTGACACTAATTCGCTGAATACCGGCCTCAACCATTTCTTTGGCTATTGCCTCAGTGATAAGTGTGCCGTTCGGAGCCATGACCATGCGAAGCCCTTGCTGGGTCCCGTGGCGGGCAATTCGAAAGATATCTGGCCGCAAAAGGGGTTCTCCACCTGTGAGGATGACTACGGGTTTCCCGACCTCACTAATCTGGTCGAGCAACACGAGGCCAGCATCTGTGTCCAGTTCATTCAGGTGCGGCCCTAAGGTGGCAGACGCACGGCAATGGATACAGGCAAGATTGCAGTTACGGGTAACCTCCCAGGCCACCAGGCGGAGGTTTGATCCTTTGTTGGGCATTTCCTGTCCGCTGGGCTTTGATCTGTCATGCGGATGATTATCCACGGCCAGCCAGCTCCTTTGCCACGTCCTTTGCAAAATAGGTCAGGATCATATCTGCCCCGGCCCGCTTGATGGCTATTAGTGATTCCATCATGACCTTTCTCCCGTCAAGCCATCCGAGCTTGTCGGCTGCCTTGATCATGGCAAATTCACCGCTCACATTGTAGGCAGCTATCGGCAGGTCAATTTCTTCACGAACCCGGCAGATGATATCCAAGTAGGCAAGCGCGGGTTTTACCATGATGATATCAGCCCCCTCTTCCACATCCAGGGTTACCTCACGGATCGCTTCTAGACTGTTGGCCGGGTCCATCTGATACGTGCGGCGATCTCCGAATTTCGGGGCTGACTCGGCTGCCTGGCGGAAAGGATAATAAAACGCAGAGCAGTATTTGGCTGCATAGGACATGATGGGTGTGGACTCAAAGCCATTCTGATCCAAAAGATCACGTATTTCTGCTATGCGACCATCCATCATATCAGAGGGCGCCACCATGTCAGCACCAGCCTGAGCGTGGGAAAGCGCTGTACGCGCTAAAAGATCTAGACTCGCATCATTATCTATGATCCCATCCTGCACCACACCACAGTGCCCGTGATCGGTGTACTCACACAGACAAACGTCGGTTATGACCACCAGATCCTTGACCTTCTTTTTGAGTGCCCGCAATGTCTTCTGCACGATGCCGTCCTTGGCATAGGCCGAGGTGGCCAAGGCATCTTTCCTGTCCGGAATACCAAAGAGCATCACGGCTGGGATGCCCAGATCACGGGCAACTTTGGCGTCTTTCACAATGTTGTCTACCGAGAGCTGATAGTGTCCAGGCATGGAAGCAATGGGATTCCTAACCCCCTTCCCCTCAACGGAAAACATGGGCAAGATAAGGTCGTCAACCGAAAGCCTTGTCTCACGTATCATACGCCTGAAATTCTCATTCTGCCGCAAGCGCCTTGGTCTGTAATCTGGAAAAAGCATATTTCTCTCCTCATACAATAATCGGTGGGCAGTGTTTGGCCTAATGGATGCTGCGAAACGGTTTTCGAACGAGGTATGGGATATCCTCTCCACCTAAAGTCTCTACTCTATCCCAATCTCCTTGTCGGTAAGATAACATGCAGGGTCAGGGGCCCAAACATCTCCTGTCACAGCCTCGGGGCGAACTCGAAAGTTTCCAGCACAGATATCGAGCCATCGGCACCGGGCGCACCGCCCTTTGACATACCGCTTCTTGTCCTTGAGCTTTTTCATGAGGCTGTTGGATGTGTCGGTCCAGATCTCACTGAACGGGCGCTCCCTCACATTGCCAAAACGGTAATGCCTCCAGAACTGATCAGCATGGACAGCGCCGTCCCAACTTACACATCCGATGCCGCGACCGGAGTTGTTCCCCTCATTCATCTTCAAGAGTTCAAGGACCTCCTTGGCCCGCTCTGTATCCTCTTTTAGGAGGCGCAGATAGAGATAAGGCCCATCTGCATGATTGTCGACTGTTAGTACCTCCTTGGGTTTGCCTCGGTCGTGCAGATCCTTGGTGCGGTCCATGATCAGGTCTACCACGGCCCTGGTCTCCTTGTGGCTCAGATCCTCCTCAACCAGTTTGGAGCCGCGTCCAGCATAAACCAGGTGGTAGAAACAGATCCGGGGCACGTTCAGCTCTTCAATAAGGTCAAATATTCCAGGAATCTCACCTGCGTTAAGTTTGTTAATCGTAAAGCGGAGACCAACCTTTATACCCGCTTCCTGACAGTTCCGTATCCCTTTCAAGGCGGCTCGAAAGGCCCCTTTTACCCCCCTAAACCGGTCGTTGACTGCCTCCATGCCGTCAAGACTTATTCCCACATATGAAAGACCGATCTCCTTGAGGATTCGTGCTTTTTCAGGAGTAATCAATGTGCCATTGGTGGAAATCACCGCACGCATGCCAAGCTCCACAGCATAACGGGCCAGTTCTGGCAGGTCCTTCCGGACAAACGGCTCGCCACCAGAAAACAGGATAACCGGCACACCAAATTGGGCCAGATCCTCCAAAAGGGCCTTCCCTTCATCTGTACTCAGTTCATTTTCAAAGGCTATGTCTTTGGCATGGGCATAGCAGTGGATACACTTCAGATTGCATCTCCGGGTTACGTTCCACACAACCACCGGACGCTTGTCCGCGGAGAACTGCAGGAGATGGGATGGGAGCTTCCCCGATTGCCGTCCGTACCGCAGGGCGTCTGAAGGCTCAACGGTGCCGCAGTATAGTTTAGATATACCGATCATAAATCATCACCATTCGGAACTCAGTGTATTGCCAATAAACCATTTCTCGCCTTCCAACCACATTCGGTGGCCTGGTCGGGTTGTCGCCACGTGAAGCGTCCTCGTAAATCAGAAGATTCGCCTCAGAGTCTATGCGCTTGAACCGTTATCCCCGAAATCCTGTTCGGGATGTTCGGCATATATCCTTTTTACCTGTTTGTTGAAAAATCCTTCGGGATTCTCAAGGGCCTCCCTGGTGATCACGAACGTATCCTTTCCAACCCTGTCCCGGATGAGTTTAAAACCATATTCAAAGTTGGTGGTCAGTCCCTTATATAAATCCCCGAGCGCTGTGGGAGAAGCAAGCATTTCCAAGATAACAAAGTCTATGGCATCTTCGTCCAGGCTAATATTTAAGTCATGGGTTTTGTGAAAATAAGCCTCTACTTTTTTGATTTGGTCATAGCATGTTTGTATCTTCGCAAAAACATCGCTAATCTCGCATGTGCTCATGGCATAGACATCGGCAATCAAATCTATTCGTGAGGGGATTAAGGGAATCTTCGATTTCTCCGCCAGCACGGCCTGGTTGTCCTTTATATACTGCTTCACTGATTCCTTTTCATCCTTAACCAGCCTTTCGTAAGACGCTTCCCACCTCGAATCGTCACGTGAGGATATCATCTTTTGGAGCATGCCCTCGGGATCCTTAACCACCTCTTCTGTCACCGGCAGCTTCTTTATACCGGTGGACGGGAGTCTCTTTTCAAACTTCAACAAGACCTTCTCAACGGTGCTCACCAGACCCCGAGCCCCGGTTTGCTCCCCATAAGCCATACGGGCCAAGGCACGAAGAGCCCGGTCCTCAAAATTGACAGATATGTCGTAGGCCTTGAAGTCGAGTTTCTTACTCAAGATGACAGGATTGTTCGGATTCTTTAAGATGGCATACAAGTCGTCTTCGCTGAGTTTTTCAAAAACGGAAACCACGGGGAGCCGCCCGACGAACTCCGTCTCGAAACCGAACTTAATCAGGTCTTCAGGTTTGACATATTGCAAGTAATCAACCCGTTCTGACCGACTGGTGATCGATCCTCCGAAACCAATGCTCTGGGCTACTATTCGCTTTTTGATTAACTCTGCGAGTTCATTAAAGGCACCGCTCATCACAAAAAGAACGTTTTTGGTGTTAACTACCCGCTTTTTTCTTGTGCCAGTCTTCCGATAGCGTTCGATTTCCTCAAGCATCGAAATAGGATCATGAGGGACCTTGAGGTCAACGTCAGTTTCTTCCATTGGCTTTAGCAGTGCGCGTTGGACACCGGTCCGAGACACATCAGGTCCAATGAGATGTGTACTGGAAGCAATCTTGTCGATCTCATCAATGTAAATAATACCATATTGCGCCAGCTCAATGTCGTCATCCGCTTCACGCACAAGGTCCCGCACCAAGTCTTCCACATCCCCTCCGACATAGCCGGTCTCACTGAATTTTGTGGCGTCACCTTTGACAAAAGGGACTCCAATCTTGTCGGCGATCAATTTAATGATGTAAGTCTTACCGACTCCGGTGGGCCCAACCATAAGGATGTTGTTCTTAATTTGACCAAGTGGCCCTTTGTGCTTTTCACCAGACGATTCCGAATATTTTATGCGATTGAAGTGGGTACAAATCTTGGTGGCTAAAATCGCCTTGGCCTGGTCCTGTTTGACAACATATTGATCAAGATAAGCCTCAAGTTCCTCAGGTTTCAATGAAAAGTTGATCTTTTTTTCCTTAGGAGGTCCCTCTTCCTTTTCTTCCTCCTTGTCAAAAGAGGCCTCCTCAGGGAGAACCACAGGAGAAATTAGCTTCACCCTGCCACCAAATTTCTTTGACAGGAACTCACTAATTTCTTTTTCGATATCCTTGGGATCTGGAAATTTTTCCTTTTTTTCGGTCATGACATCGCACGCTCACGTATAGATTAGAATTTTTTGTCCTCCGGGTCAATAATATAATCATGCCTGACCACAATGCAAGTACGTGTAGGCTTTAGGAATTTCTGCAAAAATTGGACCAGAACTCCGCAAAGGGTTGTGATTTAGGGCTGTTGCTGGTGTAATGAAATCAAAGCCGGGGTTCTCTGACAAACAAGAAAATCTTGAAGGCTTGATCGAAGCGCCATGAAGCAAGACTTCGGCGAGTTCAGCCGGGTCGCTGCAGGAAATTCGCGACCGTGAGGAAAGTTGCCATTTTTTGAAGCATTCACTACCTCACAGTCCCGCTATAACGGCAAGAGAAATGCGCGGGCTGTTTCTGTTCAAATATCCCTTCACAAAAAACCAACACAATAGATGTCGCATACACCCTACATCAGGGCGAGTAGCTCAGCGGATAGCGCAAAAGCCCCCGCTGCTTGGTGCCGCCGGTTCGATTCTCGCATCGCCCTCCTGTAATATCAAACACTTGCCAAACTCTCAATGTTTGCGCTTCCGGTATTTGGCACAAGTTTGACAGGGGTGGGGTCGTTTACCCGCCGAACCTCCTCGTGGGAGAATTCAGAGGACAGGCGGGCATACCGTATTGCCACCTGTATGTCCATGTGCCTTTGGCTGTTCTGCAACGCCGGGGGACCCTCACCACACATTAGGTGATGCATGGAAAGATCATAATGAATAGGAACATAGCAAAAACATGGAAAGATACGGAGCCCGTTGCTCACCTCTCCTACAAACTACAATTTCGATTTAAGAATAAACTCGGCGATCTCGTAGAAGAGGTCATGCATTCTTATAACCCCCATGATCTTGTTCGACTCCATGACCGGTAGTAGACCAATCCTGTTGTTAATCATGAGATGAGCCACTTTCAGGAGGTGATCGTTTATATCTACCGTCACATCAAAAGCAGTCATGAAATCCTGGATGGGTTTCTCCATTTGCCCGGTGGCGGATTCCATGAGGTCTTCCCACTTGATTTGGACGTCTGGTGGACAGAGCTCGGCATATTCCGGCCGGACACCCTTAAGGATATCGCTCTGGTGCAACAACCCCAGCAAGCTATACGCCTCATCAAAGACCAAGACGGTGTGATGACCTGTTTCATAGGCAACGTTCAGTTGGACAATCGCCTCCCTTAAGGTAGCCCAATAAGGCATATGGGGATACTCTGTAATAGAAATTACTAGGTCCTTAAGATCTTTTCCTTCAGGCATGTTCACTCCTCCTGCTATTCCTTCATGCTGTTCAAGGCTTTTTGCTTAATTTCTAAATACTTATTTATGATTTCTGTCAACTCTGGACCCGGTCCCAAAGCATATTCTTTCATGAGCGCAATCAATTTGTTTGCACTCTCCTCCACTGCTTCACACTGGGTCACAACGGTCCCCGGGTCATCAGAGCGTTGTGCCAAATTCATGGTTTCTACTTCCATGAGTTTTGCAGTCAGGGGTTTGGCTTTTTCAGCAAAGGCCGCCTTGCAGGCAACGCACAAACCTGTTTCCTTCTCCAATCTTAATAGCAAGCCCTTCTTTCCACAACTCTTACACCGTGCCATAGTGTCCTCCTTGAATCCTTTTCAGGTCTGCAAGTAATCGGCCACCAAGAACAATCCCGCGGCCTCTTACATCCAAAGGACGGGAAAATGGAATGTCCATATCTCCTAAGCCCATGATACGTTACTTCATCAATATCATCAAGATATTCTGGGTTTCCATTTGGCTCTGTAGTTCCATTCTCCCCTCTCCACAATTCAGTGGGCCAATCCCAAGGTAACCTTGGCCCCAACCTCAGGGGCAGCCGAGCGGCTTTGGCGAGACCTTTTGGAAGGCCTGCGATGGCCCCTTTGCAGTTTGTATTGCTTCTGGCTTGCTTGAAAATCCATTCGAGGTCGTTAGTGTGCCTTCATGATACCCACGGCAGAAACCGCAACCATGATCGTAACCCAGACACACAAAATTGCATAGAGATAAACCTTGGGTTTTTGCCGGAGATAGCCTATGGCGGCAGCTATCAATGCAGGAATGGCGCACATACAACCCAAAGCCAACCCAAATTGTGTGAATCCGTCACCGGTAAAGGGGTGCTTCAGATAGAAGTGCCCTCCAGGAAACCCTCCACCTACTGTTTGCCAGACCTCTGCAGCGCTCTTACCCGCAAAAATCTCGGCAAAAAAGTAGTGTGGATTCATCACATTATTCTCCACTGATAGCATGGCGATGACCGGCCCTACCATGCAGATGATCGCTGAGACAACGGTGACCCAATAAATGAACTCTCCGTAAAGTTTCTGCGAAACTGGCATCTTGAGTTTTTCTTCCATGGAAGTCACCTCCTATCCGCCTGATTTGATCTGTTTTATGACGCCACGGACCACAATAATCATGATCCCTGCAAAGACGCCACCATTGACTGCCATCGGAACCTCCCCCATGACGCCTAAAAGGTTTAATCCCTTGCACACCAACCCAAAGCTTGTAAAAAACATGATACCAATCAATATCAGCCTTACAAACCCGGCTTTGATTCGAATCAGTATTTGCGCGCCCAGAAGTCCTCCTAGAACCTGACCGACCAACCAGGGAGCAGCAAAGAGTGGAATGATGGCGCCCATAAGCAGGTATGGCCATACGGCTACGCAATCTCCCATGCCGAGCAAAACGCCACTATTGGCAGCAGCCACTTTAAGGGGAACCGCCATGATCAGGTTTTGGGCAGGGACGATTGCCCAGCCCGCTCCCAAACCAAAAAAGCCGGAGAGCATGCCGACCCCAACAATCGCGCAAAGGGTTTGCCAAGCTCTCGTCAGGGGATAATGCATGACCTTTTTCAAGGACGGCTCATAGTAAGGCAGGCCAAGTTTCAACTTCTTGGTAAAGCCGTCTATCTTCTTTACTTCAGGCCACTCAATTTTCTTGCCCCCTACAATGAAAAAGGTCGCAAGACCTATGAGAATCCCTCCAAGGGCAAGCCTGACGATTCCCTCACCGGTTGCCCCCAAGTATTTGGCCACATATATGGCACCCTGAGCACCGGTGAAAGCACCCACCCCATAAGCAGCTGCACAAAAGACACAAATTCTGAGGTTGGCGAGTCCACCCCTCATAAAGGGCCCGGTGGATATCAAGCCACTAAACATAGCCACAATCAGACCGGTTGCCCGGACGATAAGACTGTCAAGGCTTGTGAAGGCAAGCAGAATAGGGGTAAACAGAACCCCACCTCCAATGCCGGCAACAACGGCCACGAGGGCAATCACAAAGCTCAAGAAAAAGAACCCAAAGAGGAGCATAAATATCCTCCCGCCGGACATCCCTCCGGGAGGTGTCTCCGCTCCGAATGATATAAAGGCGAGGGCGATGTAACAGAGAATCAGCACGACAACCATGAGGATTGATTCTGGCCACGGAGATTCAAGGTACTTGCTTCGCTTCTTGACAGGTGCATCTACTACAGACTGAGCCACAATGATCCTCCTTTCAGTGAAAAGTATCTATCCGTTCAACCCGTTCAACGTATCCCAAACAGCCAACTTCATGGCGTGTTGTTTGTTGTTCAGTTCTCACCCCCTTCTCGCCGATTGGCTTCAAGTCATGGAGGAAGCCTCAAACAGACCACCACCGTTTCCGGCACCACCCGAAAAGACACCGGTCAACATAGGCTTTTTGTGCCTTATACCTGTTCGTATCTGAATTGTACCCCGGTGTTGCTGGCGTCCCTCTTTATGAAAAATTCGGCATGTTGATGCCGAAAGGGAAGAACACAACGTGTGAAAAGAGAAATCGCCGGAACATAAATGATTTTCCGTGTGTTGTCAAAGGAAAAAGTCATCCTGTTCGTGTGGAAAGCGTCCATGAACTGTGAAGCGTATGGGCAAAGTGTCAGAAACTTCACAGAGAATAAATCCGTCAGCGTTTCACAAAAAAGCAGGGGTCCTCAATTACAGGTAGCGCCAAGCGTGCGGCTTGCGAGATCGGATCTGGTCTGATATCGAAGCGCCCTGCGGCCCCGCGACAAGTCGGAACAGGGCATGGGCTTGCCGCTGCAGTTCAGCCCCACAAGAGATATGCGCTCCACGCAACAAACTGAAAGTATCACAATTATAGCGCACCAAAGTCATCTATCCCGAGAAATGTAATACTGTCTCGGGCAGGCATATCGTTCGGGGCGGACTCGTGGACGTTGTGGAAAAATCAAGAACAACGATATCCAGAGTGAATGTGCTCGTCGTACGTTTCGTCCCATCTATGATCACAATACTTGCAGCGGTATACGTATTTCACTTTGAATATTTCTGTTTGACCAGGGGAACGATCGCAAAAGCTTGTCTTTTTCACAGTCTTTCCTCCAAAAAACCGCCTGCAACGGGGACACCGACCCCTGAATATCTCAGCCATAACAATGTAAGTAAATGCAAGGACTGCCATGACTATGAATGCCCATATTTCCATCAATCCCTTCCCACTCCACTTTTGGCTTCTGAAGGCCCAGCAAGAAAAGATGGCTGTTTATTACGGAAACGGGTCATTTAGGGTGACTGCCAAAAGTATGTTCCGTTTTTTCAGAAGTTGTTGATGATTGAAAATATTATTTGGCGAACGACATTGTGCAATTTTGGAGAACATTTTTGAATGTGACTGGCGTTTAAGATCGCAAGCTGTCTGAGGGCTCCGCCCGAGTTGTGGCGCTCCGGTTGCGCCTGACGGCTTGAACAGAACCACTGCGTGCGCGATTTACCTAGGAGAATTCAAAAATCCCAAAATTGGACACCCGGAAGTGAGCAAAATAGTATTTTCAATTGTCATCTCCTTCTTATCGGAACGTTATTCTGAGACAACCGCTATGAGCAGACTGGGCTCATATGCACCCGTTATCCCGCCCCGTTAAAGGGGCAATGAATGGAGACGGGGAACGCGCTCGCCGTCTCTGTTCAAATCTCCCTTGACAAAAAATGCATAATAGGGGTTGAATACATCTTCATCAGGGCGATTAGCTCAGCGGATAGAGCACAAGCCTCCGGAGCTTGGTGTCGCCGGTTCGATTCCGGCATCGCCCTCCAATATAACATCCTGCTTTTATTGACTCTCCTATCATTTTTGGGCCTCCAGACTGATTGTCAAAAATATGTTCCGTTTGCTCGCAAGTCGTTGATGATTGAAAATATTATTTGGCGAACGACATTGTGCAATTTTGGAGAAGATTTTTGAATGTGACTGGCGTTTAAAATTGCAAGCTGTCTGAGGGCT
>JBFEUB010000098.1:0-12736 GCA_041547605.1 Desulfobacteria bacterium | reverse complement strand
CGAGAGCCTGAAAAGATCTTTTTGGGAAAACCAAGCCAAGACCTCATGAGACCCTCGCCCGTCTTTTTATTGCCCATTTTTTTGCGAATTGATATGTTTGTTAAATGATGTCGTGGCATAGTGACCTTGGGGAGAACGCCGATGGGAAAAGAGATCAGACTGGGAATCAGCACCTGCCTGCTGGGTGAAAACGTTCGATTTGACGGTGGCCACAAGTTAGACCGATTTCTCACTGGCACCCTGGGACAATTCGTTGAATACGTCCCTGTATGCCCTGAGGTCGAGTGCGGTTTAGGCATTCCTCGGGAGTCGATGCGTCTCGTCGGCGACGTGAGCGCCCCAAGGCTTGTGACAACCCGCACCAACCAGGACCATACCGACCAGATGCTCACATGGGCCCAAACACGCGTGGTTGGGCTCGAAAAGGAGGATCTTTGCGGCTTTATCTTCAAACGCAATTCTCCCAGCAGTGGCATGGAAAGTGTTCGAGTTTACAATAAAAAAGGGGTCCCCGTGAAAAAAGGCGTGGGAATTTTTGCCCGAGTATTCATGGAACATCTCCCTTTGCTGCCCGTTGAGGATGAGGGACGACTCCACGACCCCAAACTCCGTGAGAACTTCATTGAACGTATCTTTGTTTTCAAGAGATGGCGAGAACTTATTGCGCTACCTAAGCGCAGGGGGCATCTCGTAGACTTTCATACGAAGCACAAGCTGTTGGTCCTGTCGCATAGCCAAAACCATCATCGTCAGATGGGAAGGCTGGTGGCCAAGGCCAAAGAGCTGACGATAGGCAATTTATACAATAACTATCAGATATTACTAATGGAGGCATTGCGGCTGAAGACAACGACCAAGAAAAATGTCAATGTCCTGACGCACGTCATGGGTTATTTCAAGAAACAACTTTCACCGGATGAGAAGCAGGAACTACTGGAGCTGATCGATCACTATCGCTCCTATTACGTTCCCCTCATCGTGCCTATCACGTTGATTAATCACTATGTCCGGAAATACGAGCAACCCTATCTCAAGCAGCAATACTACCTTCATCCGCACCCCATTGAACTCCAGTTGAGAAACCATGTTTGAGCGGGAACTCTTCTTAGACGTCGAGACATTGGTTCGGCACCATTCGGGCTCCTTTTTCCCGGATGCTATCTCACAGAACTAAGAATCACTATGCCCAAATACCCGTCCACAGTAATCTCGTCCCCCGTTCGGATCAAAGACGTCACCTTCGGAACCCCAGTCACGCAAGGAATTCCGTATTCCCGAGCAATTATCGCACCGTGGATTAACATACCGCCTCTGCGTTCAACGATACCTGCCGCCAACGGTGCAACAAAAGTCATGGTGGGATCCAACGCATCACAAACGAATACCTCTCCAGCCTCAAAGCTCATCAGATCGGATTGAGATAGAATGACCCTCGCACTCCCTCTAGCAATGCCAGGGCATGCAGGCTGTCCTACGAGCTGTCGTGCCTTGAGGTTGCCCTTAGCCTTGTCCTTATCAGGGGGAACCGGGGTCTCTGGCACAAAGCTAGGGTCGTTCAGGGCGCGGATGATCTCTGCTGCTTCCAGGTCCTTGGTGGGAATTGCGCCTCGTTGCTTGATTCTAGTCCTCCCTTCATCTACAGCTCTGACCACCTGACCTTTTATCCGGCCAATATAGATATTGTCGTCGTCTCTCAGTCTATAGCTGGCCCGTCCCAAATCCAGAAGTTCGGTCGCATAGTCTTTCTTTTCTCCGGAAAACCGGGATAGAAATTCTTTTTTCAATGCTTCAAAGCCCTGACGCTGGAAGCGTGAGGTTGGTGGGCCGTGCTTGGCCATCGCAAGGAGAAGGTTGATCATGGCATCACGCCCCTGGGTACACTGTTCAGCACCACATGACAAATCTCCGAACTGATCTATAAACGCTTCCAAGGCCTTATCTAAGGCCTCAGGCAGGCGCCCATTTTCGCCAGATGTTAACTGGGCGGCGAGTTTTTCGTCCTGTCGGATCATGGACGCCATGCCTTCCAGCATCCGGTTCCGTCTAATGCTAACCATCTCAGTTGTCCCTAAAAGGCTCATAAACTCGTAAGGATCCGAGGGATGCATGGCGCTGTTGTAAAACTCACCAAAAAGCCGCATCCCGTGAGCCATGGGAATGAAGTGTTCTCGGTAGATGCCTGACCACTGATCGTAAATCCGGGTCCGCCGCCCGATTTCTTCTGCAAGCTCGGCATCTGAAAGCTTGGCCAGTTCTTGATTGGCCAAACGCAAGGCCTCATCCTCCATTTGCGGAAGCAAGGCATCTTCGATTTTCCGACGAAGCGTTTTCAGGTTCTCAAAGCTTCTGCGCAAGCTCAGGTACCACGGCCGTTGGTCGTCTTTTTGGTCTGCGCGGCCGGTAGTGATCGGTCGAGATTGCAGAACATACAACGCATTCTGACGCAACGTCCATTCCATATCCTGCGGCGCGCCAAAGAGTGACTCTGCGGTCTTGGCAACGTCATACACCATCCCAGTTTCTTCAGGACTCAGGGGCGGTTGCTCTGAGGCCTCCGGAAGAAGCGGTTGCAGGGTAACGCCGTCATGGGATGGGGCCGCGGCCTTTTCTCGCTGGGCTGAAAAATGAGAGATGATCCTTCCCGTCTTTCGATCAAGAATCCATTTATCCGGTTCAACCGTGCCGTCCACGAGACCTTGGTTGAGTCCGTAAACCGCTTCAATCACAGCCTGAGAGGCGTCGTTGGGGTTCCTTCCGAAAATGACGCCTGACCGTTCCCCCACGACAATCTCCTGTATCACGACGGCCATGGCGCTCTTTGCAATGTCCAGCCCGAGTTCCTGGCGGTAAAGCATGGCGCGGTCTGACCAGAGGGATGCCCACACAAGCTTGATACGTTCTAGGACGGCGTCCGTGCCTTCAATATTGACGTATGATTCGTGTAAACCTGCAAATGATGCCCTTGCGGAATCTTCGTGCGGCGCCGATGACCTCACGACCACGCGCTGTCCGTTAAAGGTGGATGAAATCGGACCACTCAACGCGTCAACCAATCCAGTTGACATGGGTGTATTCAGGAAGATATTTCGGATGCGCAGCGAGAGGTCCCACATCTCTTCCCAGCGCATGTCCTCAAAACGCTTTCGGCCCCACTCCATGCAGATCCTTCCTTGCAGCCCAGTGGAAGATACGAAATCGTTATAGGCCTCCGTGGTCACGCAGAGACCAGGTGGAACGTTCATCCCATTTCGCACCATCGTGGCCAGAGCAAAAGCCTTGCCGCCAACCAGCGTTCGATCACTATCGCGAATTTCTTCGAGGGCAAAAATCTGTTTCATGGCTTCACACGCAGTTCTACGACGTGTTGGAATCTTCTTACAACGTCGTATTTTTCTACATTTACCTTTATCAATGCGCTAGTGGGAGACGTTGCAAACCCCTTTAAGTGAGGATGCTTCGACAAGTAAACTTCCAAGAGGCGAACTCTGTATTCACCTCCAGCTTCCTCGGCTTTGCCAATGGCAGTCACAGCAGCTGCGTTTTCGAAGTCAGAAACCTGGTTGCGCCTGTTGTCGACAAGCATGGCAACCTGAGAGTCTGCTGATAGATTGGCATACTTGCGCGTGGCCCGTGTCGTGGCAAAGGCCAGGTGCTTAAGATCGTCGGTTGCTGCAAAGGCAACCAAGTTTGCGAAAGGTTGCCCCTCCCTCTGCGTGGCTAAAACCGCAAGACGTTGGGACCCGAACAGATCGCGAAGCAAACTTTCTAGTCCGTCAGTGTTTTCCAATGTGCTCTCCTTATGATTCCATTCCACGGGTTGTTCCTTAGACACAGGGTGAGTAAATTAGAAGATACGGGATTGTGAAGCCCCCCTCTAAAAGAGCTGGGTTCTGCCTTGCGGCAGCACTGCTTGTCTGGGAAGCAGGCCGCTGAACAAGGCAACGGAGCGTGTACCGTCTCAATAGAAGAAAACGAATCTTTCCTGAAAAGCCAATACAACTTAGTTTCTACTTATGTTAATATACCTGCGAACTCTTTAAAAGTACAGGAAATGAAGCGCAGTCCATTAAAGAGACCCCGTCACCTCGTACTGGTATTGGGCGACCAGCTGGATCCGGGCTCTGCGGCATTCGATGACTTTGATCCATCTGTAGATGCCGTGTGGATGGCAGAGGTCTCTGAAGAAGCCACGTATGTTTGGTCCCACAAGGCGCGCATTGCCATCTTTCTCAGCGCCATGCGGCATTTTTGCCAAGCTTTGAGACAAAGGGGAATTTTCGTTCACTACAGACACGTAGACGATCCAAAAAACAAAGGGGGGCTCGCTGCAGAGCTAAAAAGAGCGATCCAAAGTCTGAAGCCGAAGTGTCTCATTGTTGTAGAACCAGGTGAGTGGCGCGTCAGGGAGGATCTGGTCAATGCCGCTAAACACATGAAAACGCCCCTGGAGTTGCGCCCGGACCATCATTTTCTTTTATCTCATGAAGCCTTTGCCAATCATGCCCAGGGACGCAAACAGCTGCGAATGGAGTTCTTCTACCGGCAGGTGCGGCGTGAAACAGGTATCCTCATGTCAGACAATGAACCGGAGGGCGGCAAATGGAATTATGACACTGAAAACCGCGGGTATTTTACCAAGAGAGGCCCAGGAAAGATCCCGCCGCCCTTGGCCTTCACCCCTGATGGTGTTACCCAAGACGTGATTCATCTGGTGGAAAAAAAGTTTTCAGATCACCCGGGGGCTTTGGCGCATTTTGATTGGCCTGTCACGCCCCAACAGGCGTCTCTCGCCCTGGAAGATTTTGTGGCAAAACGGCTTCACCGTTTTGGGCCTTATCAAGACGCCATGTGGGGCGGAGAGCCTTACCTGTTTCACTCACGCCTTTCATCATCTATGAACCTCAAGCTGCTGGATCCGCGCAGTGCGTTACAGGCAGCTGAAACGGCGTATGAAGAAGGTTTGGCGCCCCTAAATTCTGTTGAAGGTTTTGTTCGCCAAATCCTGGGTTGGCGAGAATACGTTCGCGGGATCTATTGGCACTTCATGCCAGGATACAAGACATTGAATGCGCTTCAGGCCGCGCTGCCTCTGCCCCGCTTCTATTGGACAGGGGAAACAGACATGAACTGCCTTCGGGAAACCATCGGACAAACACTTGAATACGGTTTTTCCCATCATATACAGAGGTTGATGGTCACAGGCTTATTTGCCCTGCTCTTGGGCGCGGCACCCCAAGAAGTTCACAAATGGTATTTAGCCATTTACGTGGACGCCATAGAATGGGTCGAACTGCCCAACACTTTAGGTATGTCGCAGTTTGCCGACGGCGGCATCATGGCCTCCAAGCCATATGTGGCAACCGGAAGATACATTCAACGCATGAGTAACTACTGTTCGCCCTGCCGCTTCGACCCCGCTATACCTGTTGGCGATGATGCCTGTCCTGTGACGACTTTATATTGGGACTTTTTGATGCGTCATGATTCTCTATTGAGACGCAATGTCCGTATGCAACTGCAAATGCGCAACCTGAGCAGATTGTCCACGGAACAGCGTCGCGCCATTCGCCGTCAAGCCAAAGCCATCCAAAAAAAGACAACCTCATAACACGGAAGGTCCACAATGATTCAACCCGAAAGGATCCAGCCGCTGAATGACCGCCCCTTTCGGCATGGAGCCTTCGTGCTCTACTGGATGCAGGCGTCACAGCGCGAGGCCTACAACCATGCCCTTGAGTATGCCATTCGACAGGGCAATGACCGAAACCAGCCCATCGTTGTTGTATTTGGCATCACCGACCGTTTTCCAGAGGCCAATGAGCGCCATTACACGTTCATGATTGAAGGGTTAAGGGAGATACGGCAAGGACTTCAACGGCGGGGGATTCAATTCGTGGCCAAGCACCAGTCACCGGAACTGGCTGCTGTCGGCATGGCAAGAAATGCCTCCATGGTCGTGACAGACAGGGGTTATTTGCGGATCCAAAAGGCTTGGCGTCAAAAAGTGGCGGAAAGGGCGCCATGCTTGGTCGTACAGGTCGAAAGCGACGTTGTGGTGCCCGTGGAGGTTGCTTCGGGCAAGGAGGCCTATGCCGCATCCACCCTACGACCGAAAATCAAGAGACACTTGCATCGGTTCTGGGTTCCCATGAAAGAAACTCCGGTCAAGCGAGACTCCCTCGGCCTTCAGTTCGATAGCCTGGATGTCATGCAGGCAGATGTTGTTCAATCTCGGCTTCGGGTTGATCGCAGTGTTGCCCCTGTGGGAAGCTTTCATGGGGGTACAGGGCATGCTGTTCGCTTACTAAATCAATTTGTTTCACAAAAACTTCGATATTACCACGAACGACGCAACGACCCGAGTACAGACTACGGCTCACTCATGAGTCCGTATCTTCATTTTGGGCAGATATCACCGCTGCATATCGCCCTGAAAGTGCGTCAAGCCCGCGGAAAGCCGAAAGAGGCAAAAGAAGCCTACTTTGAAGAGCTGATCGTTCGGCGAGAGCTCAGCATGAACTTCGTGCACTACAACGCCGATTATGATTCCTTCAAGGCACTGCCTGATTGGGCTAAAAAGACCTTGAAGGCCCATAAAAAGGACCCTCGTGAATATTTGTACGGGCCGAAAGAATTAGAGGATGCCCGAACACATGATCCCTATTGGAATGCCGCCCAGAAAGAAATGGTAGCCACAGGAAAGATGCACAACTACATGCGAATGTATTGGGGCAAGAAGATCTTAGAATGGAGCCCAACCCCCGAAGAGGCGTTTCGCACCACCCTTTACCTCAACAACAAGTATGAACTGGACGGCAGAGATCCGAATGGCTTTACGGGGGTTGCCTGGTGCTTTGGCAAGCATGATCGGGCATGGACGGAACGTCCTATCTTCGGAAAAGTTCGATACATGAATGAGGCAGGTCTCCGGCGCAAGTTCGACATTGAAGCATACGTGCGACGGGTTGAGCGACTCACGAAGCCTCTGGGAGGGACGCCATAACAATCCTGCCAATCGGTCCGGTCCTTGAAGACTAACCTACCAGGCTTGTTAGGCCCCTAAATAGATGGTTAGGGGAATGGCCCCAAACCAGACAATATATGATAACGCCAGCTGCATCACCCCTTCTATCCTTCCCCCATGTCCTGCTGATTTGACGAGTCGAGAGATGGCGATGATGAGAATGATCCAGTGCGCAATTATAACGAGCATCAAAAGCCCCAAGGACTCGTGTGCGAAAATCAGGCGCCAAATTCCTATTCCGGTTACAACGGCAACGGTGGCAAAAAGACCTGATAATAGGGCTGCCGGTCGTTGACCAAACAGAACAGACAGTGTCTTTTTCGAAACTGCTTTGTCTGCTTGATGGTCCGGGATACCAGCAAGCGTAATGGCACCCAGAACTGCAAAGAAAAGCGGTATGCTTGACAGCCACGGGATAGGGTCAGTCGACGAACCGGTCTGAAACACGTAGCCACACAGGATGACATAGGGGCTGTGTGTAATCCCTACCACCAATTCTCCCAAGCCTCTGTGGCAGAATTTGAGAGGTGGCACAGTGTATCCCAATCCCATAACAAGACCGGCTGTCAGCATGAGAATTACCCAGGTTCTTGAAGAGGCATTGCATGCAATCACCAACCATAGGCCCAGACCACCAAGCACAAGAAGTCCGATGGCCAAGGCCTTCCTAACCTCTGCGGACTCAAGCCTTCCCTCTACCAACACCCTGGAACCGCCATTAAAACGGCCTGCGTTTTCGTTTATCCGATCCGTTGGCAGGTCGAACAATTCGTTGGCCAGGATAGTACACCACTCGAGTAAGAACAGGTACAAATAGCCCAACACAAACAGCCTGTAGTTAAACGCCGGGCTCTTCGAGGCAGCGATGGCTGCACCCAAGCCATACGCAATGAATGTCATGGGATAAAATTGCAGTCTCATGATTCTGAACCAAGCAATCAATTTTTCCTTTTTCATGACACTCCCCGCTATAAGCCTCATCCGCATCACTTGACCATCAACTACAACAGCGGCGCGCATTCCCTGTAACTTGCTCCAGGGTTAGCGAGCGGATCTAAAAATGGTACTTTTCCTTAGACTGGAAGATCCTCTGCAGCTTGCTGCAGGGAGCTTCAATTTTATCTTACCAAAGATCTGCGGCCGGCTTGTCGCAGACTCTCAACACCGGGACTGTTTACCTGTCCTTCAAGTGCCCAAGCAGAAGCTCATACAAGGCGAGGACTTCGTCACCAGGCGACAATGGCCTAACCCCTTTCCAAATGGCCGCCACATCCTCTTCCGCCACGCCAGATTCAGAACAAAGTAAACGCGCCTGGTGCCATGTGGGTAACCAGACAAGGCTCTCAATCATGCCATCCAGCGTGCCAAAGATTTTCAAGAAGTGACCCAGGTTCAGGACAAAATAGACCCGACCAGGAAAAGGTGATCCGACCTCTATGTGGCCCTCCGGATCCCACACGAAGCAGCCCACGTGGGGTTTCCATGGCAGACCCGCCTTCTTGAGCACTTGCGCGAGAAAACGGTGGCGCCTATCAAAAGGGATGGGGGGCAGATCTTCCTGGACATTAAACGGGCTTGGTTTCATCGGCACAAGTCCTTTTTCAACAAGTGAAGCTCCCCTATACCTCACCAGACAATCAAACAATCTTTTTTCTATCTCAGGCACCTGTTCACTGTCGAACGACGAGACCCCTCTCTTTTAAGTCGCTCAGTGCCGCTTTTACCTCTGCTTGGGTGCAATCGTCTATGTGGTACCCATTTCTTATACCATCTAAGAACATGACCACGACATCGCCTTTTTCGTCCAAATAGACTTCTCGTATATAGTCACGGGATAGCCAGGGAATAAGTTCTTGTATGAAATCGTCCAGGCTGCAGGTCCTCACGGATACACCTCCTTCCCTTCGAACCTCTGATGAAGCGTCGACAAACACATGTGCGGATCGTCTATGCAGCCATGCAAAAACATGGCTCTCCTTTCATGGGTTGATACATAGGCCATTGACTGACTGAATGTTTTATGCCGTCAGCGTGTTTGTATAATATGGCGGCACCAGGATTCCTTTCCTTCTGCCCGTCTCTTCAACGCTGTATTCATTGCTTCAAACCCTTTGCGGGTGCTGACATTCAGAATGCGCCACAGTATCGGCACAAGCAAGCCGCGGAGCTGCTCCCGCTGAATGAACCGAATACCGTTTTCTCCCAATGGCTCGATCTCAAAAATGTGCTCACCGTCCAAAAGGCCGGGAATGATGAGATGAGCTATCCATCGGAATTCTTGCCCAGGAATAACACGCGTTACGGTCGCTTTGAACGTCACGCTTGGAACCCCCGGCGGGGCTGCATGGACCGTCAGTCGGGCACCTTCTTTCACATCACCTACCGCTGCTCGTATGAATGGATTCCACCGAGGAAAGCGCTTTAGGTCCGTCAGTATATGCCAGACTAAGCCAGCCGGAGCACCGATCGCTATGTTCGTTATAATCTCTTTCATCTCTCAGGTTCCACAACGAAGAAGACACGAAACCCAAGGCTTTTCGCATACGACCCATAGGGACTCCGCTCAGTTGGAGGTCCACCAGAGCCAGGTTGGACGAGACGAGAAGGCCGTTGAATCTCACCTAGCGCTCATTGTCAGATATAGGACGGGCACCGCACAATCTACTAAGCGCCATCCAGGGGTTGATGTTCTGTCCGGCTATACCACGAGGCAGGATCTGCCAGGAATTCCTCCGTGTCTCTCAGAGACAAGTAATGATCGTGTTCAATGCTCGCCAAAAGGTCGAAAAACGCCTTCTCTTTGGGATCACTGACGGCATCGCGAAGATTAGCATAATACGCTGCCCCTTTGGATTCGAAGTCTATTGCCGCTTGGACCGCTCTCAAGTCATCTTCGTCCTGTTCGGGCAGCTTGTCTGCCTTTTGCACCAGGCCTTTCAGGATATCTTTAACACGCGTTTTCTTGACTTCGAGTGGAAGGGTTTCAGGCCATTTTTCCTGCTTCATCCATTTTTCATGGAGCTTCTTCAGCATGTCATGGTGCTCCAGTTCCTCGTCAGCGATTTGCTGGAACATGGCTTTGCCCTGAGGATTCTTTGTTCTTTCCGCATGCTTCAGATAGAACTCCCGCTCTCGCATTTCATTGTTCAGGGCCACTTCCAAGGCATTCAGGCGTTCCTCTTGTTTCATGATCTTCCTCCTCTCAGCAAAATGTTAACTTCAGAATAAACCCTGCACCGTCCCGTCAGAGTGCTTATTCTTCTTAACTTAAGGTGTTTTTGAAATGACAAACTTTTTCCGAATAATCTCGACTCTCTTTCTATTGGCACCCAGATCAAAATAGCCAATGCGCGACGCCGATCTCAGGTGGATGGTCCTGCCGTCGCGATCAAAATAGAACTCCACATCATCCACAAAGCGAAACAACCGAGAGGTAAACTCCGCATGGATATAATCTTCTTTGATTGTGACTATCCTTGTGCGAACCATTGAATCTAGCACAGAGACGAGTCTGTCCCTCGCTTCGGCCTGTGCTTCCTGATAATGGAACGGCTCTATGTAGCGTTTTTTGTCGGTAGTTTGCGAAGAAACGCAGTTGGGAGAATTCGGACATACAGAAAGCTTCCCATTAAAAACACCAAGATTTGGATGTCCGTCTCCTGAACATCGTAAAAGCGTCATCGCACAGAACACCATCAACCAGAATCGTTTTTGCATGAGACCACAAAGAACGCATTTTTTTGAGGCTTCCTCGCTCTACCGGGTGGGAGTTCCACCTTGCGGCTTGCGGCAGCGCTTCGGATCAGGAAAGCGTGATAGTTAATATGACATTCATCGAAAACCAGATATTCACCAAAGGATCATCGGATATTACCGCCCACGCAAAATATCCCCCATATGAAAAGAGAAGTAACCCGTTTCGCGATCTTTGAAATAACGAACCAGTGTTTCCCGTATGACAGGAAAGGCTATATGGCCCCACGGGATTTCATCTTCCGCCATGAGCTTGACTTCCAGACTCTCCTCGCCAGGCTTGAAATTTGTATCTACAAGATTCGCCCGAAACATGAGATAAACTTCGTTCACAAAGGTTAGGTTGAACAGCGCATAGGGCGTCAGGTTTTCGAGGCGCGCTCGGGCTTCCTCAAAAGCTTCACGCTTGGCAGCTTCTGAGACTGTCTCTCCGTTTTCGAGGTAGCCGGCCGGAAGTGTCCACCTTCCATGACGTGGCTTAATGGCTCGCCGACACACCAGAATCCTGTCCCCCCATTCAGGAATGCACCCCACGACCATCTTCGGGTTCTCGTAGTGAACGGTTTTGCATGCCTCGCACAAGAAACGTTGCCGGTCGTCTCCTGCAGGAATCTTGAACGTCAACTTTGCTCCGCAATGACTGCAGTATTTCATGGATGCAAGAAAGAGGTCTTCAAAATGTGTACAGGCACAGGAATAACTATGTCCCCATCACACCACTTGTAAATCAATCCAGGAATGATCTAAAATAACAGAAACTATTCTGTGGTGTCCCATGCTACGGTTGAATTTTCCGAACATCGAGATAGGTCGTCGTGTCAAGGCTAGCCCTCAAGTTCTTTGGGAAGTGATCACAGACACGACCCGTTGGGTGCTGTGGGGCCCTTCAATCACTGCCGTGGAGTGTTCAGGCCGTTATATCCGCAAAGGCTCCACCGGACGCGTCCGGACCGCCCTGGGCTTTTGGCTACCTTTTTTTGTGACCGATTTCGTCGATGGTCAGTACTGGTCTTGGCAGGTCGGTGGCATCCGGGCAACCGGCCATCGGGTGGAAGCCCTAAACGCTGACACGTGCTGGATTGTCTTCGAGATTCCGATATTCGCTGCCCCATACATTATCGTTTGCTTGGCCGCTCTGAAGCGCATCGCCTATATGCTAGGCGGATAGGCAGGGAAACGTTTATTCCCAGTTAGTATCGCCACAACTCTGATCCCATAACCCCCCGAGGTCACCTGCTTGCCCTTTTAAGGCGTTAGGAAACGGTGGTTTTTCCTAACATGAGAGAATCGTTATGCGTCCTCCCCCGGCCCGATAAGAGGTAAAACCTGGTCAACATGGAAAAAGACCAGAAATAGCGGTCCTTTCTTGTCATCAGGGTACTTTCTCCTACGGAGTTGGTACGCCAACTCCGTGTCCTGCTCTTCACGGGTTTTCGTCAGAAACAACCGCTTGCCAACATATCCGTCTCCCTGCTCCATAAAGAGATATGCAGCATGCGGGTTGGACTGAAGGTTGTGATGCATCAGGCGATCGCGCATGATAAATGCGACGGTTTCCTGGTCCATGACGTGCGGTCGAGCATATACGGCAACATCCACTTTCCCTGCCGAGTCTGCAGTGGCAAGCACGCCACGCCCCCGGGTGTTTTCAAAGTAGCTCTTAAGGTCCATATGAGCGCCCCCCACGACTTCTTTGATGGTTTTGGGCAAGAGGTCATCCCAGCGAATAGAACACTTTTGATGTCCTCGATAACCTCCACGCCGCCTCATGGTTTCATGGCGAGGGGACCCTATTTTAGACGGTGTCCCCCAACCCTTGGGGCCCCAAAAAGCACAAAGATTTCCTGTCTAGCTCACATCTTTTGCAGTGGCTGCCCCATACCGTACTTCAAAAAGCAAACCGCCCAGGCCTTAAAAAGTCCCATAAAACCGGACAGCAGGGTCAACAGAATCTTCTGT
>JBFEUB010000097.1:0-12741 GCA_041547605.1 Desulfobacteria bacterium | reverse complement strand
TTCGAAGCGAAGTATATCCCCAATCGTAGCCATGGCTCATAGCTAGTAAGAAACAGACTAATGAGAGGGTCAATAACATGGCCCCTGTCCAGTCAAACGCTTCCTCTACCGTAGAGTCAGCGTCGCCACGCCTAAGAAGCTTGGATATCAGGACCGCAGTCATAATCCCGATGGGCATATTAATGTAAAAGATGGCCCGCCACGAAAAGAGGTGGATCAACAGCCCACCAATCGCAGGGCCAGCGGTCAACCCTGAGGCGACCACAGTTCCGACCATTCCAAGAGCCCTCCCCCGCTCTGAGGCAGGGAAGGTATCGACTACTAACGCCGGTGTGCATGACATGATCATGGCCGCCCCTATCCCCTGAAAGGCACGAGCGGCAATTAACCAGTATACTTTTGGGGCCAGGGCGCAAAACAATGATCCCAGGGAAAAAAAGATTAACCCCCTACTGTAAACCCACCGCCTTCCCTTAATGTCACTCAGGCGCCCGAAGCTCAGTAAAAGGGCTGAAACCGTGACAAGGTAGATCATCACTACCCATTCCATAGTGGGAAGGGCCACCCCAAAATCGCTCATAATGGTAGGGAGCGCGATATTCACAATGCTGCTGTCGAGAGTGGACATGAAAATCCCGATGGCGACAAACAGGAAAACTATCCATTTACTCCGGCCAATCCGAGCGCTAGTCACCAGAACAATCCCTCCTTAGAAGTTTAGCGGATTTATCCGAAAATGCATGACCCTCCAAGGACTGGGTTAACCAGACCTGTATACCTGTGTAGCGAGTGATGAGCTTAAGGAGTGAACCAGCAAGGGCGAAAGGTTTAGGGGACTCGGGAAACCGAAAAACCATTTAAGGGCCTTGCGTTGGTTGGAGCATCGGGGCGACGGAATACCAGGGTGTTTGGTTGGGAGGAACAATGTCAGTTTCTCGCGCTCTTGCAAACCGGTTGGCGACTATTTGATGTGAATGGCATAAATCAGGTTTTGAGGGAAAACCTGTGATTTCATGATGTTGTATAACATCCAAGAAAGTGTACTAACCCTTTAACATAGCTTGAAGCTTTTCTCTTTCTTCGGATTTAATACCACTATCCTCAATGGCTCCTTGTTTTTCAAGGTAGATTAACAAGAGTTTTGTTGCGTATTCATGGTGACTGAACACCTGTGCTATGTTTGCAATGCTGTACCGACTTACTTCCTCGTCTATGAAGCGATCTATCCAGTATTCTAATGACTTACGTTCTTTTGGGGGGTGTTCTCCAAGGACTAAAGGCTTCTTATAGGCAAAGCGAATCTGTGACAACAGGTTATCTTTCTTTGTATCTACCACGATCTCTTAGCTCCTTTGCGTAGCAAAAGCGGCGACTTCCCGACTATCGGGACTGCCGGGTTAGCGACCTCATCAAAAAATGATTAGGTCCCTCATAATCGAAGATTCCCTGCAGCTTACTGCAGGGAATCTTGCGTCTTTTCCTTTACCCGGGGGCGTCTAAATTGAGGCCGGGCCAGTGACTATTTATTTTATACAACATTTACTGACGCAGGTCAACCGGTCGCTTTTAAGCTCACAACCCATTCTCCTTGAAATCTTTTTCGCTCTACAACAGGTTACAACAGTTAACGATTACCCCAAAAGGGGTCTATCTCCTTGACCTTACACCCCTTTTAGTTTAATAAAGTTGACCTACAAAACAGATGATGAAGGAGAAGGAACCTATGCAAGATGCGGTCACGGAAACAATTGGGATTATGCCTTGCCTTGATATGAAAGAGGGTAGGGTGGTGAAGGGGGTCCATTTTGTGGATCTGAAAGATGCTGGCGATCCTGTGGAAAACGCCGAGTTCTATCAGAAGGAAGGGGCTGATGAGTTGGCCATGCTGGACATAGCAGCCACGGTGGAAAATCGAAAAACAAGGCTGAAATGGGTCAAAAACGTATCAGGCGTGATAGATATTCCTCTCACAGTGGGCGGAGGGATATCGAGTTTGGAAGACATGGAATTGGTCCTGGAGGCAGGTGCTGATAAGATTTCCATGAATAGCGCTGCAGTGGCCGATCCTAATCTTGTGGCAGCAGCCGCGAAACAGTTTGGCTCAGAGAGAGTGACCGTGGCCGTTGATGCAAGAAGGAACAGGGAGATGCCCTCTGGATTTGAACTGGTCGTCTCGGGTGGGACGAAGCCGGTGGGAAAAGATGCCATCTCTTGGGTCAAAGAATGTCAGGACTTAGGGGCTGGTGTCATCCTGCCGACCAGCATGGACGGTGACGGAACCCAGACAGGCTATGATTTGGAGTTTACAAAGGCCATTTCAGGTGTTGTTGATCTGCCCGTTGTGGCTTCAGGTGGTGCAGGCAAGCTGGAACACTTTTATGAGGCAGTGGTTGTTGGCGGAGCACAGATTTTGTTGGCTGCTTCGGTTTTTCATTATCGCCTTTTGAGTATTGGGACGGTAAAAGACTACCTCCGAGGGAAGGGTTTGCAGGTTAAGCTGTGAAGCACCGGACAAGAGGACAATGAATCCAAACACTGTGATGATGATGGTCTTCGGGGTTCTCGTGGGTATGGGTGCATCTTTCTCCGGTTTAGGGGGTGGTTTTCTGATGGTACCTCTCTTGCTTGTCCTTGGGTATTCAGCGCAGAAATCCGTGGGCACCTCCTTTCTTGCTATTGTTGTCATCTCCGTTTCCGCCCTGTTGGCCCATAACAAGTTAGCAAATGTGGATTATAAGGCCGGGATTCTGCTTGGTATCGGTGGCATCCTGGGCGCCCAGGTTGGAGCGCGTCTCATAGAGCATGTCTCGACCGCCAATTTCAAGAAGATTTTCGCTATTATCCTCCTTGGACTGGCGGCGTATATATTCTTCAAAAAGTGACGGCTTCATAAGAAATCGATCATAGGTGCAGCAGTTCATCCCTGCCCTGTTAAATTCTCGCTACCCGAGAGGGCGGAGCCGCTTCAAAAGGGTGAACTATACCGACGCATTTCAATTACGCCACAAGTTCCTCACGTGTCAGACGTTCTGCATCTGGGACTTTTTTGTTGTGCCGTCTGTTCTCTGGTCTTTCACGAGTTTCTCAAATCCATATGCCGTATATGTCTGACTTTTTTTAGAAAAGGGGTGAATTAGCATGACAGAAAAACAATATCTCATCGATGCCATAACCGTCGATGAATCGTGGCGACTATTCAAGATTTTGGCCGAATTTGTCGACGGTTTTGAAACACTGTCCGACATCTTTCCGTGTGTTTCCATCTTTGGCTCTTCGCAAGTCCGCCCAGGCGATGAAGCTTATGAAAAGGCTGCATTGATTGCCAGAAAGTTGGCTCAGAACGGCTTCAACATTATGACTGGCGGGGGCCCTGGAATCATGGAAGCAGCCAACAAAGGGGCCAAGGAGGGAGGCGCCAAATCGATTGGGGCAAATATCGTTTTGCCGCTGGAGCAGCAACGTAATCCATATGCAGACATAAGGCTAGAATTTAAATATTTCTTTGTAAGAAAAGTCATGCTCATAAAGTATGCTCAGGCATACATCAGTATGCCAGGCGGTTTCGGGACACTGGATGAGGTTTTTGAAGCTTTGACTCTCATTCAGACCAAACGAATTAAGCCTTTTCCGGTGATTCTGGTGGGGTCGGAATACTGGAATGGTCTGTGGGACTGGATCCGCAGCAAACTGCTGGCACGCAAAATGATTTCTTCAGAAGATATGGACTTGGTGACCATACTGGATGATCCAGACGAAGTGGTTAGGGCGGTCAGGCGCGTTGTTATTGTTTAGGCGATTTAGGAGTGCCTAAATTTGAGGGTTGAGAAGAAGTCATCGCTCATGGAAGGTGTGGGCAGGCGATGTCGATCCGCATGGTAGCAAAAGAACTGTATAACCTCCAGCGGGAAGTGGAAGCGCTGGAAGCAAAGCTTGAATCTGCGCCGCTCCATGAGCGCGAGGAGATCGGGGAGCTTCTTCGAAAAGCCAGGGCCGAAAGAGACCGCATGCGAAAGATCCTTGACGGCGAAAAAGTGCCTCCTCCTTATCGTAAGCCCATCTAATGGGCTTCTCTATGGAATGTTCCAACGTTGAGATAGAGGGACTGTTTGACTGCAGGGAATGGCACCATGTCAAGATTCGGTCGCTAACCCCAGAGTCCCGATAGATCGGGACGGGGAATGGGCTCGTCGTTGCGGTTCAAAATCTCTTTGTTTTTTACTAACATGAATAGACGAGACCTTGGAAGCACGTCTTCTTTTGCCCAATTAGCGCTAAGGCTTCACTCAAGTGCCTGCGTTGGGGTCGGAATTTAATCCTCAACACACGTAATACATTCCTCCGGTTGCACCCAGTGCCTCTTCTTAAGCGCCAGCGCGCACCCGTCAGTGCAAAATATCGTCTTCCTAAAACTTGAACTGCAACAGCAAGCACTTTTGCAATTCAGGGACAGCTGCGGTCCCTATTCGTGGAAGGCAGGGCGCAGGCAAATCTTTTCAGAAGGTCTGTAGGTTGAACCCCGTAGGCCAAGGCATGGCGGCGAATGGGCAGTCTGTGTCTGTTGACGCCTGAGGTGTGTTCTGATATGAAATTTCCCTATCTGTTCCTAATCGTATAAAGGCGCTAACCGTTGATAACTAAAATAAGGGGGGTAAGCACATGGAGCTCTATCTCATGCAACACGGCCCAGCTCTTCCTAAAGAGCAGGATCCTGAAGAGGGTCTCGGCTCCGAGGGAAAAGAAAGGATTCATGCCAGCGGGCAAGCCCTCAAGAAGATGGGGGTTACCTTTGACGCCATTTTGTCCAGCCCAAAGAAACGTTCCAAAGAGACGGCTGCCATTGTGGCAGAGACGGTAGGGTTTCCGCTGGAGATGATTATCGAAACAAAAAATGTCAAGGCAATGGCTCCGCCGGAGGATACCGTTCAGGCCTTATCCGAGCTTTCAGGGGCACAGCGCGTGCTGATTGCCGGACACCTGCCGTCGGTGGCTGAAGTGGCTTCCTACTTACTCACAGAAGGCTCCAAGGCAACCGTGCAGTTTGAAATGGGTGGGTGCTGTTGCATTGACGTGGATGAACTACCCACGCACTCTGGTCGACTGCGGTGGTATCTAACGCCCGCCCAGTTAGAGCTCATCGCCTCTTAAATGCCTGTCATAAAAATTGACAATCACAGACTTGGTTACCGGCTCAGGCAGGATGGGCCTCAAAGCTTTGTCTTTATCCACGGCCTCGGCGCCTCAAAGAACTCCTTTGACCGCTGCTTTGGGATGGATGCCTTCAGGGATTATTCGCTAGCTGCGATTGACCTTCCGGGTTGCGGGGAAAGCAGTCGGCCCGAGGACTTTTCATATGCCATGAAGGATCAGGCCGAGCTGGTCCTGGAATGGATCAGGGGCTTGGCGCTCGCCCGCATCATCCTTGTGGGACACAGCATGGGAGGGGTTATCTCCCTTTACCTCGCAGAGGCCTTGGGCAAACAGGTCCAGGGCTTTTTTAACCTTGAAGGAAATCTTGGCCGCCAGGATTGCACTTTCAGCGCCAAAGTTGCCTCCGTCAGTTGGGCAGACTTCGCCAGCCAAGGCTTCGAAGAATTCAAAAACACCCTGAAAGAATCCATACAAGAAAACCCCTCGCCGGGTTTGAAGAATTATTATCAGAACATATTACGTGCCTATCCCCGAGCCCTTTACCTGAGTTCTGTTTCCCTGGTCAAAGAGAGCTGTGAAGGTCACCTCGGCCAAAGATTCTTAGCTTTGCCGGTACAAAAGTGTTACGTATTTGGCGAGAAGTCTATCAATCTTATGACCAAGAGTTTTTTGGATCAACACAATATCTCATATTTTGTTGTGCCTGAAAGTGGCCATTTCATGATGGATGACCAACCCAGCCTCTTTTACAAGATGCTTTTCGACGTTCTGGAACCCGGCAAAAGCTGATAGGAGAATCTCATTGTGTATATCTAAAGATTTGCCCACAAATATATCCGCTATGTTATCGCCGACAATATTTTGCTTGCGTTCGTAACAAACACGCCATTGTGAAAAGATCAATCAGAAAGGGCCTTGGATTTGGACTGAACTCCGGTGATTACTACACCTGGGTATGATGGTGGGTTTAAATGCCAGCACATGATCCAAGCTTGCCGTGATTGGCGGGATTATTGCCGCTGCTATTGCTGATGCCCTTTTAGATGCAGTGGGCATCCATATTTCAGAGGAATCGGAAAACAGGCACACTGAGAGAGAAATCTGGGAGTCCACACTTTCAACTCTGGCGTCTAAGCTTCTTATCGTTTGAGCTTTGTGGTGCCTGTCTTAGCCTTTGAACTTTCCCTGGCCGTTGCGGTGAGTGTTATATGGGGTCTGTGGCTTTGGTCACCACATTCAGTCATTACGTCGCCGCCCAGCAAGGTGTAAGATCTTACAGATTGGTGCTGGAGCATGTCATCATTGTGATTCTGGTGATCATCATTACCCACTATGTGGGAAAATGGGTTGCAGCCTTTTGTTACTGACGAGGACAATAATGTGTGGGGTGTGAGATGACCAAGACAACGTATCCGAATCTCTTTAAACCATTGAAAGTCGATGGCTTGAGGCTGAAAAACCGCATCACCATGGCCCCGCTATACCTTGGCTATGCGGCCCATGGCGGGAAGGTCTCTCCGCTGATGCTCGCTCACTATAGACTTATGGCGCAAAGCGGGGCAGCCTTGATTGTTGTAGAAAGTGCCAGCGTGACTCCCAGAGGAAGAGGGTCAGCCAGAAGCATTCGCTGTGATCATGACCGATACATGAAGGGCCTTGAAACGCTTGCCAAAACCATCAAGAGAGAAGAAGCACTTGCGGGCCTTCAGATTAATCATGCCGGCCGCTTTGCCCAAGTAGCCGAACCGGTTGCGCCCTCAGCAGTTCCCGCCTTTGGGAAAATGCCCCATCCCCTCAACGTAAGGGAGATGAAAACGATTCAGAAGCAATACGCCCGGGCCGCTTTGAGAGTTAAAAAGGCAGGATTTGACCTGGTGGAGTTGCACGGTGGAACCGGATACCTTCTATCCCAATTCGTGTCACCCAGAACAAACAAGCGTGAGGATGCCTACGGAGGACCTATAGAGAGCCGAATCAGATTTCCCCTTGAAGTGCTTAAAGAAATCAAGGACCTGGTCGGGGATTTTCCGGTGGGATATAGGTTCCTGGCCGATGAATGGCTGCCGGATGGGCTCCAGGTAGACGAAGCGAGGGTTCTGGCAAAGGCCTTGGCCCAAAACGGGGTGGCCTATATATCGGTTATGGGCGGCACCTATGAGTCCTTCTTCCTTCCTGAAGTCATCAAGAAGTCTCGCAAGCCTGGTTATATGGTGTCGTTGGCGGAGGCTATGAAGAAAGAAGTCAAAGTTCCGGTCATTACGGCTGGTCGAATCTCTACGCCAGCGCTGGCCGAATTAATCCTTAGAGATAAAAAGGCGGACATGATAGGTCTTGCGCGGATGTTGTGGGTGGATCCAAGTTGGCCCCGCAAGGCCTGCGAAGGTCGTGACAGATCGATCATCAAATGCAGCCCCAAATGCGATGCCTGTTTACAGTTGGTGATGCAGGGAAAACCTGCATTTTGCCCGAGGTGGAAGAAGGGAAAGCGCGCCAAGTATAAGGCATTATTCCGTTAGGAAGCGTGGAATAACAAATGATTTCAGATACTGATAGGAGCATAATATTGTTTGCAACAAAACCATCACGAAACACAGAGCGGAGTAGGACTGGTGTCTGACATGTCGCGACCCTTTTGCTGGAAGTCGGAACAACTGTTAAAAGGGAGAAGATATAGATCATGCAGGGCGCAAATTCCTGCATCTCCGCGGCTGCACCCATGGACAGAGCTTAAGATGTTAATTCCTTTGAAGGTGTCTTCAAGTACAAGAGGATCGTTATTGAAGTACTTGCAATACCCGCAAATACGATTCACTTGATAGCCTGCCAGTAGTTACTGAACACAACAGTGGAAAGTATAAAACCGAGGGGGACGTTTACAAGAACTCCTATGGTAAAGGCCCAGAATGGTTTCAGGCCAAAGGTGAGCAAGTCTTTAAAACGGGTTGATAATCCGATACAGAGAAAGCAAAAAACAAATGCCCAGGACCGAAGATTCTTGATGGGCCCGATAGCCTTCGAGTAGAGCTCACTTTGGAACCAATCAGACTCGTAATGAAGATTCTTCAGGGCCCATAATTGATCTGAAGTGGTGGTTGCCGATGAGAGCATCTCAAGTTCATCCAATGACATTTTTCCGTTGAATGTAATGGCCCTATCCCGAGGATCGTAGAAGAACTTATGGGCGAGCTTTTCAGGGACCTTATAGTCGGAGAAGTCGGCGTGGTAGGCCTGCTTCTGCGCTTTTGACTTAAAAGTACCTTCCACCCCCGTTTTACCAATATGGTCCTTTGGGACAAGGGCAGCAATAATACTCATAATTATACAAGCAGCAAAAAAACCCAAAACGAATTTTGGGAAGCGTTCCCAGATAACCCCGGCCCCCACACCTCCGGATCTGTCTTTTTCCCAGAAGGTGCAGGCAACAATGGAAAGAACAAAAGCCCATATCCCTATCCAGATATCCCTGCCGATAACCTTCATTAGCGTGAAGGTGTGTATGGCGGCGTCTCCGTATTCGCCAGCAATCTCTGCGACCACTGCAAAGCCCGCGGCATCGGCGTATTCTGAAGTCCCCACCCAGGCACCGGCCTCTCCGGGAGTTATAGCGTACCAGGCAGATGTATCGGTTACAGGTACCCCAGGGGGAGGAATCATAAATTTAGTGGCTATAGCCAGAGCAAAGACCATGACTATAGCCCAAACAGAAACAACACCAATGCCAATAGCGATGTGATCTTTTTCAGCCCTTACTGCGCCTCCGATCGCAATCGAGCCTGAAACACCGCAGACTGCTCCACCCGTGCCCAACACCGCTCCAAACCGCGGGTCAAGTTTAAAGATCCTGGTGGCTGCCAGAAAGATAGTCATCCATGTGCCAACAGACACAATGGTCGCCTGTAAAAAGGCGATTCCACCTGCTTCAAAGATGAGTGTCAGGGGCAAAGTTGCCCCCAGAAGGACAATACCTGTCTTGATATAGTATTCTGTGCGCATGGCGGTATGAAACCACCTGGGCATTTTTATGATGTTGCCAAAGATAATACCGATCATAAGGGCAAGCAGGGGTGCTCCCATATGCCAGGTTTTCATCAGTTTCCAGGCAGCAAGGTAAAATATCGCCAGTGAACCTAGAAAAACGATAAAATAACCCACTATGAATTCCTTGACGCTTCTGCCCATGGCCCACATGCTCAGGGAAAATATCGCGCCGAACCCAAAAAAAATAGCAGCATAGGCTCCAAAATGCTTGACGAAGTCTTGGTCGATTTCACTAATAGTGGACCACGTACCTGGAGTAACAGCCAAGGCTTTAAGCGTTGTGCCAGCCCAGAAAACGCCCATGGCCAACGCGATGACGCCCAGGCCCAACCAAACAGCCCAATAGTCTTCAGTTGTGAGTAACGGAGACCGGGATTGGGGGGGGGCTGCTGATATCTCCCTCTTGAGGGGGCGTAGTTCCTTTTTCGCCTGCTTCTGTTCCACTACCAAAGCTTCCAGTTCGGCAAGACGTTGACGCAGTTCTACCAATTCCTGGATGAGTTGTTCTTTTGTCTTATCTTCATCTCTCATCCTAATTCACCCCTTTGAACAGACGAAAGGTTCTTCTAACCCACTGAAATAATAAGAGATACGTTATTGCTGAGAATTACATAATGTCTCTATTTTGGAAGCATAACACCTCGTTACACCCGTAAAGCGCGACTGTCAAGAAAATTTGTGTCAAGGAAATTCTAGACAAACAAATTGATAAAATTTGGTCTTTCCGCTAATGTGGCCCTACTTGTGACGGCCACCAACGGATGCACAAAGCGTTTCATCTGCTCTGTGCCACGTTTGCTGGAGGGTTCTGCGTTGTCTCTGAATGAAAGCCCTGACTGCAACATTGAGGAAATCATCCGTGCAGATGGCACGGAGGTGATCGCGCTGGTATCAGCACGGCTTCAGGATGAACAGGTGAACTATTTCCTGCGAAACCAAGACTGCCTTACGACGGATCTCCACAGCACCAAAGCCAGACTGGGCATCAATCAGGAGAAGCTGACTGATTTGGAACTGAAAGGAAACAAGATTTCTTATGAAGCAAGGTTCTGGTTTTATATTCCCGAATACGCCGTTGGCCTTACGATTGACCAATTGATGAAACCTGGTCTCGAGGTTGGCAAGATTTATCTGCGAAACCCTAGACTAAAGTACTCAACGGAGGAGTTGATCAACCTCATTTCAAACCGAACCATCATCGTTCCCAAAGGAACCAAGGTACTGGAGGAAGGGGTCTTGGCTGTGCCGGTAATGCCCTTTGTTCATCTTCCTAATCCTCGGGTTTTGACCCCGGATTATCTGAAAGCTGCGATACTGAAAAGGATTCCCCGTGAGGATCTCTATTTCGCTCAGCCGGAGCAAAAGGTGGATCAGGTTGTCATACCGGCGAGAAGTGGGGTGATATCCCACACCAGCCTTTTTACACAGCAGAACGAAATATATATTCTGGACCTTGAACATACAGACGCCAGGGTGGGAAGCAAACATACCAACGGGATCATATATCTTGAGTTGATGGGAGGCGACAAAGACATTGTCAAGAAGCGGGTGCATATCGAGGTGTACAAACCGGCTGTGGCCCAATACGAGGGAAAACGAAAGTTCTTTATCGATCTGAAATCTTGGCTTTTGGACAAGCTTTACGAAGAACGGGCTGTGGATGAAAGTACCATGGCAGTCATCAGCGGGACGGATCCACCAAAATTCATCAAGCTAAATCAGAGGTACAATCAACTGTTGCATGAACTGCAGCCAAACACATCGCTGATCCTGCAGGATTTCCCCAAACGACTCCTTGCCTCTTACCTTATTGTGGCCGCTGATCTGGGTCTCATCAGAGACCTGACCTTCAAAAATGCCTATGAAGAGAGGTACTTTTTCAGGTCAGAGGATCTTGCTTTCATGAATACGCTGCAGGACATGGGGGTGGAGATTTACTGGAAAAACGACTTACAGGGCGATCTGGTCTTATATAAGCAATTCTTTATGAGGTCTTCAGTAATACCCTCATTCCACGAAGCCTTTAGCTCGCGAAAGCTTGCTGCTATCTACGGAACGGCGGGAGATGTGGACGCCGACACTCAAAAGGAAATTGTAGACAGCATCAAGTCCTTCAAAGATTTCCATGGCGGCATCTGTGGTATCCTCACAGGAGGTAGCGCGGGAAGTGTGATGTCGTTTGTTTCTAAAACAACGGCGTCCCTGGGGATGCTCTCCGGGGCGGTATATTGGAAGATTCCAGGAGTGGAGATTTATCCCCATGTCGATTTTGCAGCCTACCTGGCCCGAAATGACTTGCTGGAAAGACAGGAGATCTTGTCTGAAACCACGGAGGCAGATATCTATTTCAGAGGCGGGGTGGGCACAAATCTTGAAAATGCCATCACCTTTGTGAAGAAGAAACTTGGCATTGGCCATTACAAACCCCAGATTTTTGTAGGATCATTTTACAAACCCCTTAAGAACTGGCTCAACCACTTAGCACGGGAGGGTATGGCAGACCCCAAGGTCTTTGAAAATTGCTATTTTATCAAACATGGCGCTGAAATCTTCGAAGCGCTTTGTCGACACTTCGGATCAGAGGACAAAATGATCCATGAGGTCTCGAGTGAATGAAACCTGGTAGCCGTTGCTGCTTGGCATGATTACAAAGGAACACATAAGGCGGTATTTTAGTAAACTATCTGCAGGCATTGCATCTGACCAGGGTGAGATGCCCGCTCATGTTTGGCAGCAATTTAGTGAATACCTGGTCAGTCATTATGAGCGCCTAGACAAAGAGGCGCATGCATATGCCGATAGTATCTTTGATCAGCTGGAAGCCAGCGTGGAGCAAAGTGTCGGTTCTCTCCCTGAAGGCCCGGGAAAAAAAGCATTGAGGCGAAAGCTCTCCATGGTCCGCGGCGAACGTCCTCCGGTAACGGTGCTTTATCTGGATACCCCTGTAATTGAAAATGTCATGAGGCAGGCCTTGGGAGAACGGCTTTCCGAGCCCGTCGCAGCAAATTGCAACGCCCTGTATGAATTGACCAAAACCTTGGTCAAGGAGAAGAAACTCATTTGTCCTGAAGACAGCTTTCATCGCGAGGTCCTTCAGCTGGGAGACACGCAGTCCCGGGAAGGGCTGAACATTATGAGAACACTGTCGGAACGCCTGTCATTCAGGCATAGTCAATCCATAGAAGATTTTCAGATCTTTAGAGCGCTTCGTGGCTTCATCAATGGCAATGGACCGGTGGAATATCGAAAGTTTTGGCAGGACGCCTTTGAGAGGGAAACGGTGGATGCTCTCATGAAGACACACCCATCAATCATATTCAAAGGTCTCCTGGCCCTTCCTGAAAGGCCTCACGCAGTGGCCAGCGGTCAAGTCCGATCAGAGTCTCTTTTCACACGTCTTAAGATTAGATTCAATCAAGCGTCCTTGAAAAGTGAGCAAAAATTGCAGCAGCGGTCTACAAGGCACCTGAGAGATTTAGTCAGACTTGGCATGAGATACCAGAGCATCATGGGAGAGGGACAAAAGCGGCGCCTCGACGGCTTCTGGGCCGGTCA
>JBFEUB010000096.1:0-12782 GCA_041547605.1 Desulfobacteria bacterium | reverse complement strand
TGGGTGTGCAATTTTAGGATTTTTGAATTCTCCTGGCTAAATCGCAACTACTCGGGCGGAGCCCTCAGACAGCTTGCAATTTTAAACGCCAGTCACATTCAAAAATCTTCTCCAAAATTGCACAATGTCGTTCGCCAAATAATATTTTCAATCATCAACGAAACGACTTGCGAGCAAATGGAACATATTTTTGACAATCAGTCCAAACTCGGGCTAAAGCCCTCAAACAGTTTGTGATTCTCGACGCGTCACTCAGCTGCCATCTCATAGCGCAGTGCTTCACTCCGTGCCCAAAAACGCTCAATGTCGTTCGGAAAAGGCTTTAACCTGCCTAGCGACTATTTAAACTTTTTTTGAGACATGACACTGGAGACCTGAAGGGCTTAACGAAAACATGCTGCTTGAGTGCCAGAACATCACCTTTCAATACCCCAACACGGATACCTATGTGTTCAAGGACCTAAACTGTCAGGTAGCCGGGCCTGGGTTCCATGCCTTGTTCGGGCAATCCGGTGTGGGGAAGACGACGCTTGCCAAGATGATGGCAAGAGAGATGAACGGATTTTCAGGTGAAATCGTGGCTGAACAGATGAAGCATGTCCTCTATTCATATAACCTGGAAAGCCTCCCTGGATGGTACAGCGTAGGAGATCACCTGGCCGAAGTCACCCCACAGCCCAATAAAGGGGCTATCGACGACCTGCTCGCGTCTTTCGGCTTACAAGCATGTTTAGGCTCGAGATTTGCTCAGCTATCCCTCGGACAGCAGAATCGAGTCAATCTATCCCGATACCTGTTGCAGGATTTTGATCTCCTGATCATGGACGAAAGCCTAGCCAATGTGGATGAGGTCACCAGAGAGCAGATCATACTGAAGATTAAAGAGATGTTCCCCCAAAAAAGCTTTCTCTATATATCCCACAACGTGATGGAGGTCTCCAAGTTCTGCAAGCAAATATTGGTTATTCGGGGGGCACACAAAAGCCCTCAAGCGGTTTCCATCTCGGGCCAGGACCTTGCTGCAAGGCAAGCCCTCGCAAATGAAGACCTTGAGCTAACCATGCTGGAGGTCATGCATGCTGCATAGGCGCCTTTATCAATTCCTGATCGTATATTTCTTGGGATTGGGCTTTTTACTCCTGATAAAATACGTTCTCAATCTGTCCGATTATGTTATTCCGGGTCCAGAGGAGATATGGCGAACTGGCAATAACGTTTTTGGCAGATATCTTTTCGAGGTTATGGATACACTTTCTGTAGCCATCCTCGGTCATATCTTGTCCATTGGTTTGGCAACCATTGTCGGGATCATAGGTCGACTGACCACCTGGATAGGTTCATTCATTAAGGTGGCCGCCTACAACATCCAGGCCTATCCTATTGTGGCGGTTGCTCCAATCATCTTTATCCTTCTGGGCGATGGACTCTCCTCCAGGCTCTTGATTGCGGCTATGATCTGTTATTTCCCCTTACTTTTGTCTTTCATCGGCATTCTGTCTGAGCCTATAGAGCATACTGAGCATTTTTACAATGTCACCAAGAGGATGCATTGGCAGTTGCAGGTGAAGATCCGTGCTTTTGAAAACATTAGCAAGCTCATCACGGTGATCGTTGGAAGTGCCACACTTGCCATGGTTGGCACCATCGTCGCCGAGTTTATCGCGGCCAGCGCCGGCATCGGGTACAGTATCCGAATAGCCCTTTATCAAAGCGATCTTGCCAAAATCCTGGTTGCCCTTTTTCTCATAGGGATATGTACCTCACTCTACCTAACCTCTCTGGAATGGATAGGATACCTCACCAAAAAAAGATGGGAGATACCAAAAAGAGGCACGGCCTGATCGGTCAGATACTTCGAAGGGTTTGCCTGCTGACTATGGTCATCATCCTGACTACCGTGACCGGTGCATGTCACCAGAAGGCCGAGGAGACCTTTGAGCATGTGACGTATCGGCTGAAGTGGCTTTTCAATATCAGTGTGGTTGGCGATCTTTACGCTGACGTACACGGCATCTTTGCTGACCAAGGGCTGCAAGTGACGATCAAGGAGGGAAGCCCCGAGCGTGACGCGATCAAGGAGTTGGAACTTGGCCATGCTCAATTTGGTGTGGCGTCAGCTGATCAGGTGATCCGGGCCGTGTCCAAGGGTGCCCCCATCGTGGTCCTTGCTCAGCTATTTCAGGTTAACCCCCTGCAATGGATTTACAGACCGGACACAACCCGTATAACGAAGCCCGAGGACCTGAAAGGAAAGACCATAGGCATAACCTATGGCGGCAATGATGAGACCATTATGCGGGCCTTCCTGTCGAAATACAACATCATGAACAACGACGTGAAATTTTTTAGTGTTCGATACGATTACACACCGTTTTACCAGGGCAAGGTCGATCTTTGGCCGATTTATCAGAATGCGGAAGGAGTCGTGATCGGTGAAAAACTTCGTCAAGGCGGGGAGTTGGTCAGCTTCTTCAGCCCTGATGCGTTCGGTATCCGCTTTGTCGCGAACTCGGTCATCACAACAGAACAGATGCTGAAAAAGCGCCCTCAGGTTGTCGAAGACTTTGTTAACACCCTGCTCCAGGGTTGGCGCCAGGCACTTGGTCCGGCCAACAAGGAAAAAGCCGTAGCAACCATTCAACGGTTTGACAGAGATACGCCCATCAACATTATCAGGGAACAGCTGTCAGCTACAAGGATGCTCATGAAACCGTCGCCGGAAATTCCAATAGGCAGGATCGATGTGGAGGCCTGGAAACAGACAGAGAGGATTATGCTGGAGCAAAGGCTAATTCCCGGCCCTGTATCTGTGGAACGAATCTTGAAGCCCTATTGAGGGTTCGCGAAACCGGCAATCGTGAAACGGAAATCGCCTGCCGAGTGATGAGGAGAACATCTTGGACTGCAACAGCAAGCGCATTGCCTGTAGCTTGCTACAGGGTTAGCGAGCGAATCTAAAAATGATACCCTCCTCAGTCGAAGATTCCATGCAGCTTGCTGCAGGGAGCTTCAATAACGGTCAGACTGCCCAGTCTGGAATGAAATGCAAGATGTGTTCTCTTATCTCGTCAAACTCCTCCGCATCTACCTCAGCTTCTACTTCATCAGCGTCGAACCAACAGATTTGCATCCCGGTGTGATTGTACACACCAAAGATCCGCTTTCCGTCTTGGGTCGGATGCTCCATTTCGACGACTTGGGCCACAATTTCTTTAGCCTTTTCATACGGAATGAATGTTGGTTCTTCCATAAGCGTTTCCTTCATCAGACCAGTGGCGCCGGGAAAAAGATCTCTTCATACAGATTCAGGGCATAGCGATCGGTAATGCTGGCAACGAGGTCACAGACCTTCCGCTCTGGGCTTGTCCCTTCGGGGAAACTGCCCATCTCCATTTTCTTGAGCTCTCTTGCTAGAACCTTTTGGTTCTCCAGTAAATAGTAATAGAGCTCTGAGAGGATCTTTTTGGCTTTTACAAATTCTCGGTGCACCTGGTCAGACCTGTAGACATTGTCATAGAGAAACTGCCTGAGCGTCATCATGGCCTCAGAGGTTTCATCGCTGACGGCGAGGTGCATCGCTCCATCCTCAACCCGGGTTGCCATCACAAGGTCGTTTATCATGGTCCTGACGCGCTCAGAATGGGAGCGCCCTAAGACTTCCACACATTCTTTTGGAACCTGCTTCCGTTGGATAACGCCGCTGCGGACGGCGTCGTCTAAGTCATGATTGAGATAGGCCATGATGTCGGCGAACCGCACCACTCGCCCCTCAACCGTGGCAGGCATCTCATTGATTTCAGAGGGCACTACCGCTCCATAGCCCTTGGAATGCTTTAAGATGCCGTCATGGACCTCGAAGGATAAGTTCAGGCCTCGGCCGCGGTTTTCCAGCAAGTCAATGACCCTAATGCTCTGCTCGCGGTGAGAGAATGCTTCCGAATAGATTTCCTGCAATACGACTTCACCACCGTGTCCAAACGGTGTGTGTCCCAGGTCATGTCCCAAGGCGATGGCCTCGGCCAAATCTTCATTGAGTCTTAATGCCCGGGCAATGGTGCGGGCAATCTCAGAAACCTCCAAGGTGTGTGTTAGCCGTGTACGATAGTGGTCTCCCAACGGTGACAGAAAGACTTGGGTTTTGTGCTTGAGGCGCCTAAAGGCATTGGAATAAACAATGCGATCCCGATCTCGTTGAAATGTCGTACGAATAGGACAGGGCTTTTCAGGGACTTTTCTCCCACGGGATTCGCTGCTCAAACAGGCAAACGGAGAAAGATACTCCTTCTCCCATGCTTCCATAGCTTCCCGTATGGAGGCTAGTTTATGGGACCGCTTCTTCAAAGCCTGTAAAGGGACCATGCGTCCGGACTCCTGCTCTAACAAAAATATGCAAGCACATCAGCATATTGAGCAGTAAAGAGTGACAAACTCTTTGCTTATTGCACAAGTTGAAGAATCTGTAAAGAGATATTCCAGTGCGATCTATGCTGGTAGAGGAAGGTGTCTGCTCCAGAATCCTTTTGTGTCTTTACTTTGTGCCAAATAGTGGGTTAAGATTCTTGATGTCATCTAGATCCGATTGACGGTCTAGGTTCACGGCTCTTGATAGGGATGTGAAACCTCCCCGCCCTTCCAGGCGGGGTCGAGGGGAGCACGCCGGTCAAAAGTGGATTACGAATTCTTTATGTCAAAGGCCCTTGAAGAGGCGCGCTATGCACTCAGCACGGGAGAGTTCCCGGTGGGGTGTGTGATGGTGTATGAAAACCGCGTGCTGGTCACCGGAATGCGGCATCACACCGTGCCAGACGACCAAAACGAACTCGACCATGCAGAAATGTTGGCACTGAGGAGGCTTGTCGACTTGGAGGACAAGATCGACAGGGAAGAGGTCACCTTGTTTTCGACACTGGAACCATGCCTCATGTGCTATGCAGCCCTCATCTTGAACGGCATCAGACACATCGTTTACGCCTATGAGGACATCATGGGGGGCGGGACAAACCTGGATATAAAAAGGCTCCCCCCTTTTTATCAGGACATGGAGATAAAGGTGACGCCTCACATCTTGAGACAAGAAAGCCTCGTACTTTTCAAGAAATTCTTCTCTGCCCCTCAAACAACTTACTTGCAGGGGAGTCTGCTTGCTCAATATACCCTGAATCAATGAATGAACTTGGGAGCTCAGCCCCAATCAGGTGACGTGGGATTTAGCTCAGCGGCATTGGAGTAATGGAGTATTGGGGTGATGGGTTTAAAAAAAGGGTAGTGCTCTTTTCCGATGCTACCCAGCACTCCAACACGCCATCTTTCCATATGAGAGGCAACAGATCATAGTGCGGACAAAGGTCTACTATTTCGACAAGGTATTATAAAATTCCCGAATACTCATCGGGGCTTCAAATGAGGGTGCTTGAATCCCCAGACAAAGAATCTGACCCAGCCAAAACCAAACTTCATCAACGCGACCTCGTCTGTCTTGATTCTTTTCAACACGTTTCCTTTTACCCTGTACCGCTTTAAGAACGTGCTGTGAAAGACGAAATCGCGGAATCTGTCCAAGTTGTAGGTGGCCATAAACGCCATCTTCCCCTTTTGTCCATATGGCCCCTCCCGACCCCATGGATCAGACTGAAACAGGGCTTTCACCTCTGACCATGTGGCAGTCATTTTGTGATAGAAGACTGCCTCTTGGTCTTTGGCCCAGCTTTCGGTTGTCCAGTCTTCAGGTTCATATTGTCCGAGGCAGAAAGCAGGGGGCCTAAAAAAATACACATCTGTGGCGCTGCCTGCCGGACTTTCAAATAAAATGCCTTGCTCCAGAGGAAAGGTGCGGCAGGTGTCAGGCCGGTCCTCATAGACCGTGCATCCGGATTCGCTCAAAAAAGGGCAAGTCCGTTCCTCGTTTTCAGCCATGCGGAGTAATACGTCAGGAAAAAAATTCGACTCGCGTTGCACGATGTTCACGTACGCGTCTAAGAATTGTTCCGAGGATATGCCCAGTCGGTTCTTCAGTCGAACCACATCATACGGATAGAGGAAAAGGTTCAAGTTTCGACAACATCGCGTAAAACATTTTAGCCCTTTGTGGCAGCGAAACGTGAAACGTTCATCTTCGAGGAGTCTTTTTTCAAGAAGGTCCTTGTGTGCTTCCACGTCGATATATTTCATTCAACAGCTCCAGGCGAGCAGTGGCCCATCCCCCCGCATTTTGTTTGCCCTCGCTAAGCTGCTACCTTAAATGGGTCAAGCCCTAAAGGCAAGTTTCTTTACCGGTCTTGCCTGTTTTGTATGTAAATGGTAATGAGACCGAAACTGCGAACAGGTGAAGCTGTGAGAGTTGGTAGTATGCCAAAGACCGTGGCCTTTCAGAAAAAGGCAAGAAATGTGTTTTTTCATATATTGACCCGTTGCAACCTGAAGTGTAGGCACTGCTATATCAACCCGGCGCAGCAGGGCAAAGGAACGCTTCCTGCAAAGAGAATAGAAAGGTGGTTAGAGGTTTTGATCCACGGGGAAAAGGAGACAAATCTTATATTCATAGGCGGGGAACCGACACTTCATCCGGACCTTCCACGCCTGGTTAAGGCTGCCAGGAGAATGGGCTATGCTTCAATCACGGTAGATACGAACGGTTTTTTCTTCAATCGGATACTCGAAAAAGTACATCCTGAAGAACTCGATTATTTCAGCGTGGGTCTGGACGGCTCTTGTCAGGAGGTCAATGACCTTGTCCGCGGGAAGGGGAGTTATGACAAGTGTGTGGGCGGGATTGAGAAGGCACGCGCAAAGGGTTTCAATGTCAGCCTTATTTACACGGTGAGCCAATGGAACATCCATGACCTGAGAAACATGCCAAATGTCTTGAAAAGGCTTGGCGTCGATAGGTTCTTCATTCAAATTATTGGAATCAGGGGTCGATCAGCGCAGGAGCAAAAGGACAAACTTCAACTGACGAGAAAAGCGTGGACTGCCGTGGTACCGAAAGTGGCAGACCGAGCGGCACGGCTCGGCATCCACGTGACCTATCCTAAAGTCTTCCTGGACAGCTCCGGTCGCTTTGAATGCGCGGGTCTAGTTGCAGACAATTACTTTGTTTTTCCGAACGGCAGGGTTTATCAATGCCCTCTTTGCGAGGATTTCCCCCTCCACGCCTACGTCTTTGAGAAGAACAAGCTTGCACCAACCCCGCCGATCAATGAAAAGAATCTATTTCAGTTATCGATTCCAGAAGGCTGTGTTATGAACAAGCTTATTCAGCCTGGCAATCTGTATTACGATAACCGGGGAAGACCAAAATACAAGATTGCCTGCTGCTTGTTGAAGGAGGAGATCAGGGCTGAAAGCTTATAGCTGAAAGGAAATGAGGTGAAACCAGGATATATGGTTTGAAATCCCCGGATTTTGCCCAAAGAGCCTTGTTATCCTATCAGATATCAGGTTTGCGCGTCACAACGAGGAGGTAAAGATGCTAGATACACCCAAACCTTATGAAATGCTCACTGACTATGTGACGGGGAAAGAGGTCCCAAACATCGGGGCTGAGGAAAACCGACAGCGGGTAGAACGCTTCCTCGTGGAGACAAAGGGTTACAGTAAAGATGATATTGAGGTCGACACGGACATTCGGTTTTTCATTGGGGAGGGGGAGGTCTGTTCCCATGTGGATCTCGTTGTCCGCGTTCAGGAGAAAAGGTTCATGGTCCTAAGATGTGTGCCCGGATCGCTTGTCTCGAGGCAACGCGAAACCCTTGCTGCAGCCAGATTGCTTGACGCATACCAAATCCCATTTTCCGTGGTTACAGATGGCAAGGATGCGCAGCTGCTCGAGACTGCCACAGGCAATGTGCTAGCCCAGGGCATGGACGCTGTGCCGTCCAAGGAGGAAGCCATTCAGCAGATGCGGAAAATAAAATTTGAACCCTTTCCGCAAGAAAGGCTGGAAAGAGAGAAGATCATCTTTCGCTCATATGACGAGATGAACGTCAATGTTCAAAGGAAGCTAAGACGTAGATAAGCAAATCCCCGCCTACTTTTCCTCAGGCAGATCCTTGCCGCAGTGTTTGCACACAACAGCTCGTGCCTTGATAATCTCAGCACAGTAAGGACATTCCCTGGTGTAGTTTCGCTTGTGAATCAATGCCAGGCTGGCCTCAACCTGCGCCTTTAGAAGGTCATTTTCGAAGGCGTGACTCCGGATGGGCTCAACAGCATCCAAGTCGCCAACCTCCCCAATCATCTCTGCGGCCTTCAAGCCGACCGGTGGTGGCGTATCTTTACCCAAAAGTATCTTCAGAATGGCGCTCGCCTCCCTGGCTTCGTAGTGGGCTTGGAGCGCTTCCAGGCCTTTTTTCACAGCAGCTTTCAGGGCCTCTTCTTTAGCCTTGATTTCCTCATCGATGATACCACCTTTGCCCCCGTCGCGGCTAAACACCGGCATGCAGTCCATTTTACCCGACATGGGGTCGCATATGCATCGATAGGAGGCTATATTGCCGTACTCTTCAAAGATGTTTTTCCAGCCTTCCAGGTACAAGGGGCAATCATCATTATAGCATACAAAAAGATACGGGGTACCCCACCCCAATCCATCTGAAAAAGTCATTGGCGGGCATTCCCATATGACCATCTCCTCCTTGCAATGCGGACAGACGGGTCTCTTTTCGTCAACCATCTTGTTATATACATCTTCTCGCGTAAGAATTGCCACGTGTCGCCTCCATGTTTGCTCTATGTTGCCATGAACATAACACCGTATCCTGAAAAGTCAACGGCCTGATTTATCGGTCCCAGGCGAACGGAAATATGAACGCGTAATTGATTGCAGGTGCCTGCAGTCCTGATACATCGGAACGGGAATTCCCCTGCTTTTCGGGTTTAACCAAATAAAGATTGACACTGCGGCGTTACATGGTAATAATTTTAAGGTTATGTTTACCGGTAAGCCACTTGAAATAACAAAGCCTTGGGTGCCAATTGCCCATCCAGAAAGAAAGGATACAAGGTGAGGAACACAGACGAAACTTCTCAGGATGGAATTGAGCCGAGAAAATATACACTAGAGAGCCGATTCAAGTTTGTCTGCCGGAAAGGCATGAAGTGTTACACCCATTGTTGCAGCGACCTCAACATCATCCTGACGCCATATGACGTCATTCGGATGAAGAACAGACTGGGATTGACCTGTGATCAGTTCTTGGCCATATATACGAAACCGGAGATGTTGGCCAGGACCAAGGTCCCAGTGGTGACCTTAAAGATGCTGGACGATGACAAGAAAAGCTGCCCCTTTGTAACAGCCGAAGGGTGCATCATCTATGAAGACCGCCCCGTGAGCTGCCGCTATTATCCTCTGGGCATGGCTGCCTTCAGGGAGCAAGAGATCCAGCCGACCGGGGAAGACTTCTATTTCATGGTGAGGGAATCCCATTGTCTTGGCTTTGAAGGGGACACTGAATGGACTGTGAATGCGTGGCGAAAAGACCAAGGCGTCGTCCTCTATGACGAGATCAACAAGGGCTGGATGGAGCTCATGTTGAGAAAGAAGTCCTTTGGATTTCAGACAGAGCTTAGCGAAGAAAGCCGGAGCATGTTCTTTATGGTGAGCTGCAACGTAGACAAGCTCAAGCGTTTCATATTTGAAAGCAGCTTCCTTCGGAAATATGATGTTGCAGAAAGCCTCCTGGAAGAGATCCGCACTGACGAGGTCGCCTTGCTCAAATTCGGCTTTGACTGGCTCCAAAGCGCGCTATTTGGAGCGGACAAGGTGAAGCTCAAGGAACACGTCCTTAAGGCGTACAAAGAACGGACCAAGAAGGAGGCAAGGAAAGCCGCAAGGGCGAGACGTTGATGGCAGTATTGATACCCCAGTCAGCAGAACGAGCTGGCTGTTTGGATCAAAGCTCCCTCCAGTCCCGATGAGTCGGAGCAGGGAATGCGCTTGCTGTTGCTGTGCAACAGGTGTAAGACATGAAAGACGTTCAAAACGAACCAGATCACCGTAACATAGACCTTACCCGGGTGGGCATTAAAGGGATCAAGTATCCGATGAATGTCCTGGATAGGGCCAACAAAACCCAGGCTACGGTGGCAACGGTCAACATGTATGTGCATCTGCCACATTGGTTTAAAGGAACGCATATGAGCCGGTTCGTGGAGGCGTTGAACGACTATTGTGCTGATTTAAACCTAAACACCTTCTTTGAAATGCTTGACAGAATAAAGAAGAGCCTTGACGCTCCTGCTGCCAATCTGGAAATCAGCTTTCCCTACTTCATGAAGAAAAAGGCACCCGTGTCTGGGGTTCCCAGCATGATGGAGTACACGTGCAAATATGTGGGGGAAATAAACGGAGATGATCGTAAACTCTATATTGGTGTCAGGGTGCCGGTCTGTACCCTTTGTCCGTGCTCAAAAGAGATCAGCACAGCGGGAGCCCATAACCAGCGGGGCAATGTTTCGGTCACAGCCCTCTTTCAAGATTTTTTTTGGATAGAGGAAATTATTGAGGTCGTGGAGAGCTCGGCGAGCAGTGAGGTTTTTGCCCTGCTGAAGAGGGAAGACGAAAAATTTATCACAGAACAGGCATACAGCCGGCCAATGTTTGTGGAAGATGTTGTCAGAGAGGTGACGGATAAGTTATCAAAAGACCCAAGATTTACCGCGTTTAGTGTAGAAGCAGAAAATTTTGAAAGCATTCACAACCACAATGCGTATGCCTACACGAAGGTAACCCCTTAGCCATCCGAGGCGCTCCCTACCCAATCCCAAGACGATACATTTGAGAGATTTTAGCTCCAGGAAGCGCTGTTCTTTGCGGGGCTCTGTAACTTTGGCCCAGCGGGGAAAAAAGCAGCTTCCAAGCGTTTTTGATACCCCGCTCTCACTGTCTGGATCATTTCAGGGATGGCATAAACGATATCGCCCACCGCGCACACCGGCAGGATCTCAATGACCGAATTGGTGACAAAGGCGCCATCAAATTGATCCAAGTCTCCGGGCATGACCGTGCGTTCGGTTACGGGGATGCCAACGGCCCTAGCTACCTCTATGATCTGCTTGCGCGTGACGCCCGGAAGAAGTCCCGCATGTGTCGGAGGCGTCCAAATATGACCTTCTTCGAAAAAGAAGACATTGCTTATGCTTCCTTCTGTAATCTGGCCACGCTCGTTGGTGAAAAGGGCATCAAAGAACCCCTGGTCTCGGGCCCACGTGAAGGCAAAGATGTTTTCCAGGTAGGACGTTGTCTTGAACCGCACAAGGGGTGAGCCCGAAAATCTTTGAAAACGGCAGAAAGCCAATTTTACCCCCTGGTCCTGCCAGGCTCCCATTTCCGGCAGAGGCTCCCATGATGTATGAAATGCTGTCTTTTCCGCGCGGTGGTCCCCTTCGGAGACAAGGTTTAATCGAAGGCGGGCTTCTGAGTCGGGTGGAATTTCCTCCAAGGCGAGTTTCAACGCGTCAAAGGCCTTTTTTCTTGAGAAGGGGAGGGCGAAGAAACTGGCCCCTTCAGCCATGCGGTCCAGGTGATCTTCCGCAAAGGCAAGCCTTCTGGCCCTGTATACTCTGAATGTTTCAAAGAGCCCTTCACCAAATAAGAGTGTTCGATTTTTCATAAAAAGAAAAAGAGGTCACCCCTTCTCGAGATGTTGCCCGAACCGCTCTCTTGAAGATGATGCTAGTGCTGTGCAGCCTTGTTGCCGCCATGGGGACTTCCTTTTTGAGGTCAGGTCACTGATATGGCCTCACAGGCCCCTCAACGGCACCATATTCGACATACGGTGACGCATTTACAATAGGCGCTTCTCCACTTGTATGCAACGTTTGCGTGTACCTGGTTCGTGACGTTCGATACCATTTGCTAGTGACGAGCGGGATGAGGATTGACCTGCCTCAAAAAGGAAGTCCCCATGGCGGTTACCTGAATGTTGTCTGGACAGCTATTTGGGCAACAGCCCGTTCCCTTTTGTTCCAGAGCCTTATAGCCCCAGTATTGGTTCATCTTTAGGATAGCTGACCACAAAGGATATATCTATTCCCTTTACCTCTCTGGACTTGAGACCGAACTTCCAGAGGAGTATACCTTCCTTGTCCTCGTAGTTTCTCTCAGTGGGTTCCGGCTTGATCTGCACATTCTCAACCTTAATCTTGTCCGTCCTCGACACGGGAACGCTGTCAAGGATATTCATGCTGAGAGGTTTATCTTTGAGGTTTTCTGCTGTTATCTTGAATGCCATTTCTCGCACAACGGTATTTCTCTCGAACTTGCCGAAAAAGGTCTCTTTGACCTTGTCCTTGATCCTTTCTCGTTTGATCTTCACCTCTCGGTCTGCCCCAAGATTCAAATCAAAAGTCTCGCCAGCCTTCTTTTCTGCCATGAAGGTCTTGCCTACAAAGCGGCTTCCAAAATGAACATTCATGGGGCCGCCAAGGAGTTCCTTGTCGACAGTGGCTTTACAAATTAAGAAGGACAAAGGGTTCATCTTTGGCACGGCATAATGCAAGAACTTTCCTTGCAAGGTCTTCGTGAAAAGGGGTAACAGAGTTTCTTTGTCCTTTGACTCGATGGTCAGCTTTCCAGGCATCTCGTATTCAAATGAAAGAGGCAGCTCTTTTCTCTGGGCACTGACGAATTCGGCCTCTTCTTTATCAAGGACCCCCAAAGCCATCGTTTCTTCCATCCTGGTCTCGGCCATCGGCTCTGCAGCCTTTTCGGCCAAATCAACACGCCCGCCGAAGGCAGGTTTTTTTAGTACAGGCCTACGGATGTCCAGAATCCAACTCGG